>NZ_JBFTJR010000016.1:0-78354 GCF_056395525.1 Caulobacter sp. 10L414 | reverse complement strand
GGCCAGCGACCGGGCCAGGCCCGCGCCCGCCGTGGCGAAGGCGTCCTCGATCGACCGCGCCGCCGCCCGCGCCGGAGCTTCCAGCGCGGCCAGGGCCTCGGCCGCCTCGGCCGTGCGCAACGGCAGGCCCTCCACCTCGTCGAAACCGCTCATCCGTCCTCGTCCTCTTCGTCGGGAAACCGCGCCATCAGGGCGGCGAGATCCGGCCGCGCCAGCACCGGCGAGGCCGGCGCTCCCGCCAGCGCCCGCCACTCCTTCAGCGACAGCCGCCAGAACGCGGCTGGCGGAACCGCGAACGCCGTCGCCGCCCGCCGCAGCCTCTCGTCCCAGGCGCTCACGCGGCGGCCGCCAGCGCCCGGGCCACCGCCGCCACGGCCTCGCGCGGGTCCAGCCGGCCGGTGTCCAGCGGCCCCAGGTCGTCGTCGACCAGCGCCGCCAGCACCGCCATCAGCTCGCTCGCCGAAGGCCGGGCCAGCCGTGCCGGCAGCTGGCTCCAGTCGGCCAGCCCCAGCGCGCCCTCGATCCTGGCCAGGCCGCCCAGCGTCAGGCACAGCCGCCGCTCGCGCCCGCCCAGCATCGCCGTCACCTCGCCCCTGGCCGGATTGGGAAGCGTCATGTCGCCGTCCTCGCCTAGATCGCCGTCACGCCGACCGCCCCGGCCGAGGCCAGGGTCAGGGCGAAGGCCGCCTCGCCGTCGTGCTGGCCGGCATATTCCAGCGCCGAGACCAGGAACGGCCCCTCCAGCTGGGCGAAGTCGGGGATGACCAGGCGCCAGGTCCTGGCGCTCTGCGAAAAGAAGCTGTCGCGCACCATCGCGTCCGAGGCCGCGTCGCGGAACACGCCCGCCCCCGACACCGAGGCCGAGCGCACGCCCGCCCCGGCCAGCAGTTCGCGCCAGCGCCCGGCGCTGTCGCCGTCGGTGGCGTCGATGGTCCTGGCGTTCAGGCTGATGGTCCGGGCGCGCAGGCCCGCCACCGTCGTGAAAGCCTGCGGCGAGCCCCCGTCGCCGATCTTCAGCAGCATGTCCTTGCCGGCTTGCGCGGCCATGGTCGGTCTCCTCGATGATTGGAATTCAGGCCGGCTCGCTGATGGCGCGCACGCGCAGCACGCCCAGGGTCAGCTCGTCGTCGGCGCCAGCGAACACGTCGCAGAAGCGCACCTTCAGCGAGGCCAGCACGCGGCCCTCCACGGGCGGCCGGGCGTCGTGCAGGGCCAGCCGCGCGGCGGCGACCATGGCCCTGGCTTCCTCCGGCCCGCCGAAGCGCGAGGCGCAGGTGATCGTCACCACGTGCTCGAGCAGGTCGTTCTCGCCGGCGGGCCGGCTCTCGATCCGGCCGATGCTGGCGCAGGGATAGGTCAGCATCCGGGGCGGGGCGGCGTGCACCCGCGTCCCCACGATCGCCGACACCGCCGGCGCGGCCGCCAGCAGGTCGGCCAGGGCCCGGGCCAGGGCGGCCTCGGCGCTCACAGCCGGGCCTCGCGATAGGGCGCGATCCACGGCTCGACCAGCGACAGCGGCGGCGGCTTGCCGTCGTGGCGATGCTCATAGGCGTGGCAGGCCAGGGCCAGCACGGCCAGGCGCAGCGGCGCGGGACTGGCCGCGCTCAGCACGACGCCCGCCGCCTGCCCGACCCGCGCCTCGGCGGCGTCGACCAGCAGCGCCACCAGCTCGTCCTCGCCGCTCGCGCGCAGGAACGCCTTGGCCTGCGCCAAGGTCACCGAATTGGGCATGGGGATGTTTCCGATGGTTGGAAAGAGGCGCCCGGTGGGGCGGCCTTCAGGAACCTCCCCCCGTGGGGGAGGCGATCGCGCAGCGATCGGTGGGGGGAGACCTTGCGAAACCGGCCCGCCCCACGACAGCTGAAAACGTCCCCCCTCCGGCCCTCCGGGCCGCCTCCCCCACGGGGGGAGGTTCCCAGAGGGCCGGAGGAGAGTTCACATCAACTCGCCGCGAACTTCAGCAGCTTCACCGCGTCGAAGTTCTGCACGCCGCCGCCCACGCGCTTGGTGGTGTAGAACAGCACGTGCGGCTTGGCCGAATAGGGGTCGCGCAGCACCCGCACCCCGGCGCGGTCGACGATCAGGTAGCCCTTCTCGAAGTCGCCGAAGGCCACGGCCAGCGCATTGGCCCCGACATCGGGCATGGCCTCGATCTCGGTCACCGGAAAGCCCAGCAAGGACGCCGACTGCCCCGGCTGCAGGGCCGCGTTCCAGATGTAGTTGCCCTGCGCGTCCTTGAACTTGCGCACCGCGCTGACCGTGCGGCGGTTCAGCACGAAGCGGCCGTTCTGGCGGTACTGGGCCTTGGCCGAGTAGATCAGGTCGATCAGCTTGTCGGTCGGGTTGCTGGCCGGCCAGTTCCCGGCCACGCCGGTGGCCACGTAGCCCAGCTGGCCCCACGTGTACGACGCGTCCGGCGCGGCGGTGTAGGCCAGGAGGCCCTTGGGCTTGTTGACCCCGTCGCCGGCCACGAAGGCGGCCGTCTCCTGGGCGGCGAAGGCGTCCTGCACCTCCTCGGCCAGCCACTCGTCGATGCTGACATAGGCGTCGTCCAGCAGGGCCTGGGTGGCGGCCGGGCTGGCGTAGAGCTCGCCGGCCGGGAAGTCGATGACGTCCAGCGTCGGCGCCGTCGTCTCCGGACGCGCGGCGGTCTCGGCCACCCAGGCCGCCGCCAGGCCCGTCGGCGACACCGGCTTGCGGAACGTGCCCGCGCCGATCGTGCGCACCTGGCAGATCTCGCGCATCGGGCTGGTGGCGGCCAGGCGGCGCAGGATCTGCCGCTCCAGCTCCGGCGGCGCCACATAGCCGCCGGCCGTGGCCACGCCCTCCGACAGCCCCTTGGCCTCCAGCAGGCCAGCCGTCTCGCCGGTCTTCACATAGCGCTCGAAGGCGGCCTTGCGCTCGTCCACCCGCGCGGCCGGGGCCTCGCCGCAGAGCGCCGGACGGCGGCTGTCGGCCAGCACGCGGTCCAGGCGGTCCTGGGCGGCGTTCAGGGCCGCGTCGATGCGCGAGACCTTCTCCTCCAGCAGCACGTCGGCGCTCTTGCCCTCGATCGCCGCCAGTCGCTGGTCGTTGGCGGCCTTGAAGCCCTCGAACGCCGCCAGCACCTGCGCCAGCGCCGAGCGGGCCTCCGGCGAGGCCGGGACCTGTTTGGTTTCCTTCATGGAGTTCTCCGTCACGGATTCCCTTCTCCCCTTGCGGGAGAAGGAGGGGCCCGCCGGCCGCTGGCCGGTGGGAGGATGAGGGGTTGCGCGGGATCTCCGGCGAGACCCCTCATCCGGCCGCTTTCGCGGCCACCTTCTCCCGCAAGGGGAGAAGGGAAACTTCAGTCGACCACCGCCAGCCGCGCCTGCGGCAGCATCGGGAAGGTCACGATCGACACCTCCCAGAGGTCGACGCGGGTCAGCACCCGCAAGGCCCCGTCGCGCCGCGCCTTGACCTGCCGAAAACCGATCGACAGCCCGTCCAGCGCGCCCGCCTCGACCAGCGCCGCCACCAGCCGTCCGCGCGGTGTCGCGATGATGATCCGTCCACGGACGAATAGGCCGCGCGCATCCTCGAAAGCCTCGTCCCACACGCCCACGGGCTCGGCCTCGTCGTGCTGGTGCAGCATGCGGATCGGCCCGGCCTCCAGGCTGGCCTTGAAGGCCCCGGCGGCGGTGACGTCGTCGTTGAGGTCGCGGGTCCAGAAGAGGGACGCGTAGCCCTCGATGCGCAGGTCGCTCATCGGCCGGCCCCCTCCAGCTTAGCCTCGATGCGCACCAGGGCCGCGCGCGTCGCCTCGGCCTGGGTCTCCAGCCTGGCCAGCCGCTCGGCCACCGGGGCCTGGGCGTCGAGGCGCCGCGTCAGGTCGTCGATCCGCGCGCTGGCCCGCCCGGCCCACATCAGCGCCGCGGCCGCCTGCAGCGTCACCGCCACCAGCACGGCCGCCGAGATCTGGCGGTCCAGCCGCCAGCGGTTGGGAGATGAAGTCATCAGCCTCTCCAAGTTCCAGGAACCTCCCCCCGTGGGGGAGGCGGCCGAAGGCCGGTGGAGGGAAGTTTTCAGCTTTCGAGGCGTTGGCAGGCCTTCAGCCACGCCCCCCTCCGATCGCTGCGCGATCGCCTCCCCCACGGGGGGAGGTTCTCTAAAGCTCCAGCCCCGCCAGCCGCCTGCGCTCCTCGTCGGTCAGGAAGCTCGCCGCCTCCAGCCGCGCCCACAGGGCGTCGCGCTCGGCGCTCAGCGCCGGCACGGCGTCGAGGTCGCAGGCGACCCGCGCGCCGGGGAACTTCGGTTCCAGCCAGGCGGTGATCGCCCGCGCCGCCCGCTCGGCCAGGGGCGCGACGGTGTGGCGCCAGAACGCCCCGTTGGCCTCGCGATAGTTGGCGTAGGTGTTGTCGCCGGGGATCCCCAGCAGCTGCGGCGGAACCCCGAAGGCCAGGGCGATCTCGCGCGCCGCCGCATGCTTGCCCTCGACGAAATCGAGGTCCGCCGGAGTCAGCGACATCGGCTTCCACTCCAGCCCGCCCTCCAGCAAGAGCGGCCGGCCGGCGTTGTCGGCCCCGGCGTGGGCGCCTGCGAGCTCGGCCTTAAGCCGCTCGAACTGCTCCTCGCTGAGCCGGTCGCCGTCGCGCCCGCCATAGACCAGCGCCCCCGAGGGCCGCGCGGCGTTGTCGAGCAGGCCCTTGTTCCACGCCCCCGAGGCGTTGTGCACGTCGATGGCGAAGGCCGCCGCCTCCAGCGGCGAGGCCCCGTAGTGGTCGCTGGTCGGGTTGAACAGCTTGATGTGCAGCACCGGCAGCCAGCCGTCGGCGTCGCGCCCGATCCGCGCCGTGCGCCCGCCGGCCTGGTAGTCGTAGGCCGCCGGCCAGCCCCGCGGCCCAGGCACCACCGCCATCCGGTCGGGCCGCAGGGCGTAGAGCTCGGAAGGCCCTTCGCCGGCCGCCTCCAGATAGCCGTTGCCCGCCACCTGCAGGTGCCCGAAGAACGCCTCCATCAGGTCGGGCCCGCCCTGCTCGGGATTGGGCCGGGCCAGCAGCCGCGCCAGCGGATGCGCGTCGCTGCGCCTGCCGTCATGAAACACCGCCAGCGGCACGGCCGCCGCGGCCTCGGCGATCATCCGCACGCAGCGATAGGCCACCGGGTTCTTGGCGAACCCCTCGCTGGCCAGGGCGCCATAGTCCCTCGGCGTCCACTGCGGCCGCCCGCCGCTGCTCAGCGCCACCAGCCTGGCGGCCCGCGAATCCTTGATTTCCGGCGCACGCCGGCGCGCGAAGAGAGGCATGCCCGCTCCCGTGAAGGTTGAGAACAAATGAAGAACGATGTAGGGTGAAGGGAACCATGAGGAACCTCCCCCTGTGGGGGAGGCGATCGCGAAGCGATCGGTGGGGGGAGCAACAGCCGATGCCCGACGAAAACCCGCTCGTCAGGCGCGCCCGCGCCCTGCGCAAGGACATGTCCCTGCCGGAGATGATGCTCTGGAAAGCTCTGCGCGGCAGTCAACTGGACGGCCTGCGCTTTCGCCGCCAGCACCCGTTCGGGCGCTACGTGCTCGACTTCTATTGCCCGGCCTTCAAGCTCGCGGTCGAGGTCGACAGCTACGCCCACGAGACCGAGGACCGCCCACGGCGCGACGCGATCCGCGACGACTACATGGCCGGTTTCGGCATCCGCACCTTGAGAATACCCGCCGCCGAAGTGCTCAAGTCAGTCGACGACGTCGTGGCGACAATCCGCGTGCACCTCCCCCCACCGACCGCTGCGCGGTCGCCTCCCCCACAGGGGGAGGTCCCTTGATCCGCGAACCTCCCCCTGTGGAGGAGGCGGCCCGAAGGGCCGGTGGGGGGAGTGAAACCACCCGCCTCACACCACCCTAAGCCGCGGCTCCCGTCCCCCGCCCAGCATCAGTTCGCTCAGCGCCCACCAGCGCATCGGCCCGGTCGGGGCTGTGGCCCAGATCGCCATCGCCCAGGCCCATCAGTTCCTCCTCCAGCGCAGGAAACGCCCCGCAGTGGACGATGCGGCCCTGCTCGTAGAGGGCGGCCACCGGCTCGGCCCGCGCCCGCTTGCCCACCGACGCCCGCACCAGCTTGATCGGGCACGGCGGGGCGGCCTGGGCCAGCACGCTGCGCACCATGTCGCCGCCCTGGTTGGCCTCGGCCACCAGCGCGTCGGCGTCGAAATCCACGGCCGCCGCGACGGCCAGGCTGGCCCAGCCGTTGGGCGACAGGCCGCGCGCCGTGCGGTCGGCCAGCACGTAGGCGCGGCCGTCGCGGCGTCCGGCCACCACCACCCCGCAGGCGTCGCCGCGCGCGGTGGCCGGCGGGTCGACCGCCACCACCACCCGGTCGAACCTGGCCGGCGGCGCGCCGCGACACCGCGCCAGGTCCTCGGCCCGGAAGAGGCCGCCGTCGGTCTCGACGACGATCCCCTCCAGCTCCTGCGCCGCCAGCCGCGTGCCGCCGTACAGCGCCTCCAGCGTCTCCAGGAACCGGGGCGCCAGGTTGCCGGCATTGGCCGCCGTGCCCGCCCGCGTGGTCGCCACGCCCGGCTCGGCCATCAGGACCTTCAGCGCCCGGGTCGGACGCGGCGTGGTGGTCACCACGAGCCTGGGATCCTCGCCCAGCCGCAGCCCGAACCGCAGCATGGCCAGGGTCTGCGCCGCCTTGGGCCAGGCGCAGAACTCGTCGGCCCAGGCGGCGTGGAACTGCGGTCCGCGCAGGCTGTCGGGGTCTTCCGCCGAGAAGGCGTAGGCCTCCGCGCCCGTGTCCCAGACCAGCCGCCGACGCGAGCCTTCCCAGCGCACGCGGTTGCCCGCCTGGGCCAGGGCGCGCAGCCCGGACGGCCCCTCGATCATCACCTCGCGCACGTCGTGGAAGGTGGGCCCTACCAGCGCCATCCGGCACGGCCGGGCAGCCTGATCGGTCACCCAGCCGGCGCCGGCGAAGGTCTTACCCGCACCCCGCCCGCCCAGCATCAGCCAGGTCGCCCATAGGGTCTCCGGCGGAAGCTGGTGATCCGCCCTCTCGCGCCATCTCGCCATCGCCGCCGCGACCCTCGGCCCGGCCGCGCTGCTCCACCAGGCGCTTGAATTCGACGGTTCGACCAAAAGCGCCCAGTCGGCGCTCGAGATCGGCATGAAGCTTTTCCAGTCGATCGGCGGTCCAGGGTTCGTCGTCATTCATCGCCATCTCCTCGCCGCTCGCCTTGGCGACCGGCGCTTGCTTCGGGGCCGAGATCTTGCGCGAACGCTTGGCCGCGGCGTGGTGCAGCTCCACTGACCGCCCCACCACGGCAACCTGCTTGCTGGCGTCCATCCGCACCTTCGGCGGCTCGTGCGCCGTATCGGCGTGGAGCTCCTTGGCGGCGCCGGCGAAGACCCTGACGTTGAGGTCGCGGATCTCGTTCAGCAGCGCGTCGATCTGTTCGCTTTTCTCGGCCATGACAGAAGTGTACGGCGCCAGCGAGCGCGTCTGATCCAGCCCCATGAGAAAGTTGCAAGCGGCTGATATCGCACGATGTTTTTCTACATACGCCGGGGATGAACGCGGCTCTATCCCCGTCCGGGCCGTCGCCTGCTAGGCTCTGGCCATGAGCACCCTGGCCTATCTGCACCTGCCGCCCGGCGCGCCGCTGGCCACCCTGCCGGTCGCGGCCCCGTTCAAGGCGGTGCTGGTGCTGGAGGCGTCCGTCGACGCAGCCTGGCGCGCACGGGTTTCAACCTGGCTGGTGGACGGCGGCTGCCTCTACGCCATGACCTGGGGCGCGGGTTGCGAGGCCTGGCACGACGCGATCGACGACGCCTTCATCGCCGCCCATCCGGCCGGCCTGCCGGACGACGACCAGCTGATCATGACCACCTGGCATGACGACGAGTCCCTCGACGAGGTCGCCGAGTTCGCCGCCCACGCGGCCGTCCATCCGTCCGGCGACCTGGCCGACGCCCTGGTGCTCCACATCGCCGACGGGCCGCGAGAGGCCAATCTACTCGCGATCTTCCGCGCGGCCGAAACCGCCTAGCGCCCCTCGGACAGCGCCCGGCAGTTGGCGCCGTCGAGCGCCTCGCCCGCCGCAGTCCGGCGCAGGCGGTCCATCGCCGCCTCGCCCACGGCCTGGGCCCTGGCCCGGCCGGGGTCGTCGAAGGCCAGGATCACCGGCGCGCGGCCCTTGGCGCGAACCGCCACCTCCAGGCGCCCGGCCTGGTCGATCGCATCCAGCACGCCGGCCGCGTCCATCCGATAGACGCCGTCGCTCTGCGGAAGCACGGGCAGGTTTTCCATGCCGCGCAAGGGCGGGGCCGCCGTCCACGTCACCGGCCCGCCGCCGACCAGCACGCCGTCGGCCAGCAGGTCGACGGTCCAGTCGCGCCGCGTCTCGCGGCTGAAAGCGACCATCCGCGCCTCGATCGCCCAGGCGCGGGGCGTTCCGTCAGGGGCGGTCGCCGTCGCCAGGTAGCGCACCCAGGGCGTGGCCGGCTCGCCGCGTGGCGCGGCCTCAGGCGGGGCGACGACGACCTCGACCTTCTCCAGCCGGCCGTCGGCCCAGGCGTGGGCGTAGGCCTGCGCGGCCCAGCCCTCGACGCTCCAGTCGGCGTAGCAGGCGCGCGGCTGCGGCTCGGCCATCGCCGTCCCGCCGTTGGCCAGGGCCAGAACCAGACCCGCCGCCCGCCCGATCAATACGGCAGTTCCTCCGGCGCCGGGACCGGCCCGCGGCCGTCGTCGACCGGCGCCTCGGGCGCGGCTTCGCTCTCCAGCTCCGAGGCCGTGCGGGCGAACTCCGAGGCCAGGGTCTCGTAGAAGCCGTTGCGCGGATCGGGCGAGGTGCGCGGGCCAGGGTCGGGCAGCAGCCACGGGAAGTCGCGGATCGCCAGGTTCTGGTGGGCGGCCAGCATGTAGCGCCGCCAGATGCTGGCCGGCATGTCGCCGCCCACCACCTTGTTCATCGGCTTGTCGTTGTCGTTGCCCACCCACACGCCGGTGGCGAAGTCGGGGGTGAAGCCCACGAACCAGGCGTCGCGCCAGTTCTGGCTGGTGCCGGTCTTGCCCGCCGCCGGCCAGCCGAACGCCGCCCGCTTGGCGGTGCCCTGGTCGACCACCTTCTTCATCATCTTGACCATCATGCTGGCCTTGGCGATGTCGTAGACCTGGGCCGGGGCCATCGGCCCGCGGGCGTAGATCGGCCGGCCGTCCTGGGCGGTGATGCTCTCGATGACGTAGGGCTCGACGCGCTGGCCGCCCAGCTGGAAGACCTGGAAGCCCGAGGTCATCTGCAGCAGGTTCACCTCATAGGCCCCCAGCGCCACCGACAGGTCGGGCCGGTCGGGCAGGCTGGTGATCCCGAAGCGACGGGCGAGGTTGCCCACCTGGGCGCCGCCGGCCTCCTGGGCCAGCTTGACGGCGATGGTGTTGGTCGAATTGACCAGGGCCTGCTCCACCGTCATCGGCCCGCGATAGTCGCCGCCGTAGTTCTCCGGCTTCCAGTCGCCGAACTGCACCGGTCCGTCGACGCGGACGTCGCTGGGCAGCACGCCCTTCTCCAGGGCCGCGGCATAGACGAACGGCTTGAAGGTCGAGCCCGGCTGGCGCCTGGCCTGCACCGCGCGGTTGAAGGGGCTGGCGATGTAGTCCGTGCCGCCCACCATCGCCCGGATCGCGCCGTCGGCCGACAGCGACAGCAGCGCGGCCTGGCTGGCGCCGGCGTGCTGGCCGCCCAGCGCGATGGCCTGGCGCACGATGTCGGCCCCGGCCTTCTGCAGGCGGGTGTCGATGGTCAGGCGCACGACCAGGTCGGGCGCGTTCTGGCCGGCGATGCGGATGGCCTCGGTGGTGGCGTAGTCCAGCACCCAGCCGTAGTCGCCCTCGTTGTTGACGGCATCGGGCGACAGCTTGGGGGTGTCGTCCAGGGCCGCGGCGTGCTCGGCCGCGGTGATCCAGCCTTCCTTCTCCATGTTGGCCAGGACCAGGCGCGAGCGGGCCAGCGCCCCCTCCATGTCGCGGGTCAGAGCCAGGCGCGAGGGCGCCTTGGGCAGCGAGGCCAGCAGGGCCGCTTCGGAAAGGGTCAGCTGGCTGGCGGGCTTGCCGAAATAGGTTCTCGCCGCGCCGTCGACGCCATAGGTGTTGGCCCCGAAGAACACGCGGTTGAGATAGAGCTCCAGCACCTCGTCCTTGGTCAGCACCTGTTCCAGGCGCCAGGCCATCAGCATTTCCTGCAGCTTGCGCTCGACCGTGCGGTCGGGCGTCAGGAACAGGCCCTTGGCCAGCTGCTGCGACAGGGTCGAGGCGCCCTGCACCGTGCGGCCGGCGCGCCAGTTCACCCAAGCCGCCCGCACGATGCCGTAGAGGTCGATCGGGCCGTGCTTGTAGAAGCGCTTGTCCTCGGCCGCCAGGAAGGCCAGCGGCACATAGCCGGGCACGGTCTTGACCGTCACCCGCTGGCCATAGCGCGGGCCGCGCGTGGCGATCACCTGGCCGCTGCGATCCTCGAACCGCACGCCCGGCGCGCGGTTGACCGCGAACAGCGCCTCGCGCGACGGCAGATCCGGCGTATCCTTCAGGTACTTGAACCAGACATAGGCTCCCGCCCCGCCCACGGCGAGGAAGCCGATCAGGGCGCTGACCAGCAGGGTGATCCACACCCAGCCCCAGCCGCCCTTCTTGCGCGGCGTCTTCAGGTCGGCGCGGAAAGGCTCTTCCGGCGGACGCTGCGGCGGACCTTTCGGCGGCTCGGGAGGCGGCGGCGGAACGGGCGCGAAACCGCCGCCCGCCGGCGGCGTCGGGCGCGCGGGCGGGTCGTCGAACTTGTAGGGCGGCAGCGTCCAGTCGTTCACGTGCGATGTTGCGTCCGGTTGGTCTTATGGGCGTTTGGGTTTAGGACGCCCCGATGATGGCGCGCAAACCTTTCTGGGAGACGAAATCCCTTCACCAGATGACCGTCCCCGAGTGGGAGAGTCTATGCGACGGCTGCGGCCTTTGCTGCCTGGTTCGCTTCGAAGACGAAGATACCGGCGAGGTGATCCCCACGCGGGTGCATTGCCAGCTGCTCGACGCCCATCTTTGCCGCTGCAGCGACTATCCCAATCGCCGCAAGACCGTGCCCGACTGCATCAAGCTGACGCCGCACAACATCGAGGACCTGGAGTGGATGCCCCCCTCCTGCGCCTATCGCCGCCTGCACGAGGGCAAGACCCTGCCCCAGTGRCACCCGCTGATCACCGGCGACCCCGAAAGCCCCCACAAGGCCGGCGTCTCGGTGCGCGACCAGACCATCAGCGAAACCGCCCTCGACGATCCGGAAGACGCCATGGACTTCGTCGCCACCGACCTGATGGTCGACAAGGGCGACTGGCCCTACGAGCCGGACGAGGACTGAGGGGCCCCGAAAGGAACCTCCCCCTCTGGGGGAGGCGGCCGAAGGCCGGCGGGGGGCCGTTTTCAGCTTCCAAGACGCAGGCCAGCCTCGCACCAATTCCCCCCACCGATCGCTGCGCGATCGCCTCCCCCACAGGGGGAGGTTCCTCATGGCTTGACCTTTCCGAGCGGACCACCACCTCAAGCTGCACCTTGAGGGGAACCACCGCGCCATGCTCCTGACCGCCCTGCTGATCGGCCTGTTCGCCGCCGCCCGCCATGACGGCCCGGTCCGCCGCTGGCTGGTCGAGATCCCGGCCCGGCGCCTTTCGGCGATGAAGACCCGCGACGTCCTGGCCCTGATGCTGCTGCTGGCCATCGCGCCCTTCGCCGGCCAGGCGATCCTGCCGGAAATGGCCTGGGTGCTGGCCCTCGACCTGGCCGCCTGGGTCGAGGTCGGGCTGGCCGTCACGGTCATGGCCCGGCTGGTCCCGGCCTGGAAGGGCCTGCGCGCCAGCGCCTCTCGCCTGGCCCGCGCCGCCTTCCGCCCCGCCGCCCGAGCCCGGCGCAGCCCCGCCCTCCGCCGCAAGCCGGCGAAAGCTCCCGAACCCGAAGACGGATGGGCGTTCGCGTAGAAACGAACCTCCCCCTCTGGGGGAGGCGGCCAAAGGCCGGTGGGGGGCCGTTTTCAACTTCCCAGGCGCCTGAAAGTCATCACCAGCTCCCCCCACCGATCGCTGCGCGATCGCCTCCCCCACGGGGGGAGGTTCCCTAGAGGCGGCCGCCGCGCTACCCCTGCCCCATGCTCACCCGCCGATCCCTCGCCCTGTCCGCCCTCGCCCTGCCGCTGGCCTCCGCCGCCCGCGCGCAAGCTTCGGAGCCGTGGCGCAAGGCGGATCGTCTCTATACGGATGATTTCACCCAAGGCCTCGCCGACTGGAGCATCGAGGCCGAGCAACCGAGCAAGGTCACGGCCGCCAACGGCGTGCTGGAGCTGGACGCCCCGGCCGGGATCACCGCCTGGTTCAGGCCCCGGCTCGAAGGCCCGGTGCTGATCGAATACCGGGCCCTGGCCGTCTACGAAGGCGGCCGCAACGACCGGATCAGCGACCTCAACGCCTTCTGGATGGCGACCGACGTCCGCTCTCCTGACGACCTTTTCGCCAGCCCCCGCACCGGCGCCTTCGCCGGCTACGACCTCTTGAAGACCTACTATGTGGGCCAGGGCGGCAATTACAATTCCAGCACCCGCCTGCGCCGCTATGTCGGCCGCCCCGGCGACCGGCCGATGCTGCCCCAGCACGACCTCAAGGACGCCCGCGCCCTGCTGCAGCCCAACCGTTGGGTCCACGTCCAGCTCGTGGCCTACGGCGACCTCGTCCAGTACTGGGCCGACGGCCGCAAGCTGTTCGAAATGCGCGACCCCGACGCCTACACGTCAGGCTGGTTCGGCCTGCGCACCACCTGGAGCCGCCTGCGCTTCAAGGACTTTTCGGTGTGGAAGCTCGCGGGAGCGTAAGACCCTCTCCGAGAGGAACCTCCCCCTCTGGGGGAGGCGGCCAAAGGCCGGTGGGGGGCCGTTTTCAGCTTCCCGAGCGCCGGCCGATCACCCGCCAACGCCCCCTCCGATCGCTACGCGATCGCCTCCCCCACMGGGGGAGGTTCCTCAAGACCGCCCGCCAAATTTCCAATAATTCCCCCCCCCCGCCCCGTGACGACTCAAGGTTGATCGGCCACCATCGGTCCCGGCCGCCGCCTCGCTTCCCGACGGCCTTCAGGACAATCATGACCGCCGTCTCCGGGGCCATCGCCGCCCTCTTCGGACCCTCGCGCCAGGCCGGCCACGGCCGCGCCTACGGCCCCGACCTGCTGCGCGCCGCCGCCATCCTGCTGGTCATGGCCTGGCACATGCCCGGCCCCGCCCGGCCCGAGCCCCTGGCCAGCCTCCGGCCGTTCGGCTGGCTGGGGGTCGACATCTTCTTCGTGCTCAGCGGCTACCTGATCGGCGCCCAGCTCTTGAAGGGGATCGCCGCCGGCGACGGCGTCGACTTCAAACGCTTCTGGGCCAGCCGCGCCTTTCGCATCCTGCCGGCCTTCCTGGTGGTGCTGGCGCTCTATTTCACCCTGCCCGGCTTCTCGGACGGCAAGGCGATCCAGCCGCTGTGGCGGTTCCTGACCTTCACGATGAACTTCGGCCTCGACTACCGGCTCACCGGGGCCTTCACCTCGGCCTGGTCGCTGTGCGTGGAGGAGCATTTCTATTGGCTGCTCCCCCCGCTGGTGCTCGTCCTGGCGCGCTTTCGCGGGGCGGGACCGGCCCTACTGGCGGGCGCGGCCGTGATCGCGGGCGGCATGGCCCTGCGCTGGGGGATCTGGCACGGCCCCGCCGCCGACCCGGCCACGCGGCCGGCCGACTTCCTGCGGCTCGTCTACTATCCCACCTGGACGCGCCTGGACGGCCTGGCCATGGGCGTGCTGCTGGCCGCCGCCCGCGTCTTCCGGCCCGCCGCCGTCGCCCGCCTGGCCCCGCCCTGGCTGACCGGGCCGCTGGGCCTTGCCGCCGCCGCCGCGACGGTCGTCCTGTGCCTTCGCCACGCCGACGGGGTGAGCCTGGACCTCTTCGGCGCGGTCGTCGTCTATCCGCTGGCCTGCCTGGCGGGCGCGCTGCTGCTGTGCGCCCTCCTCGACCTGGAGCCTGCCCTGCGGCGCCTGCCCCTGGCCCCGGCCGCCTTCGTGGCCACGCTGGCCTACAGCCTCTACCTCGTCCACAAGCCGGTGCAGCACATGCTGCGCGAGCGGCTGGGCGACGGGGTGCTGCACGGCTGGACCGGCCTTGGCCTCTACCTCGCCGCCGACTTCGCCGCCGCCCTGCTGCTGTGGTGGCTGGTCGAGCGCCCCTTCCTGCGCCTGCGGGAGCGGGTGCTGCGGCGGCCGGTTCCGGCGGCGGCGGACCAGGAGATGCGGCGGGCGGCGTAAGCCGAAGATCCTCCCCCCGAAGGGGGAGGATCTATTGGCGCGGCGCCTTGCGCAGGTAGCCGAAGACCACGCCCCAGACGATCAGGATCGGGCCGAAGGCCAGGGCCGCGCCGGTCAGCCATGCGCCGAACGCCCCGGCCGACCACAGCGCCCAGGCGACGAAGGCCAGCCACACGCCCGAGAACACGGCCAGGTAGCCGTAGGCGGCGGCGCGGCCCTTGAGGCGCCCGATCAGCCCCAGCAGGACCATCACCAGCAGCCCCGCCAGGAACAGGCCCAGCAGGCCGCCCAGATAGCCCGCCTCCTCGCGGCCGCCGCTGGCCGCGAACCGCTGGATCCGGTCGCCGAGCGCCATCCACAGAAAGACAAGGCCCACCACGATTTCCACCGCGCCCAGCAGGCGCTTGCGCGGGGAGGATTTGGTCGCTTCGCTCATGCGCGCCACGGTAGAGGTTGCAAGCGACGGCGGCAATCGCGGCGAGCCCCCTCAACCAAGGAACCTCCCCCTCTGGGGGAGGCGGCCGAAGGCCGGTGGGGGGCCGTTTTCAACTTCCCAGGCGCCTGAAGGTCATCACCCACTCCCCCCACCGATCGCTGCGCGATCGCCTCCCCCACGGGGGGAGGTTCCCCGCAAGCGCCCGCCCCACAAACTTTCCGCCTTCCCCCTCCCCGCGCCCTGCTATAGGCCCCATCTCCTCGCCTCCACCGACCTGTCAGACGTAAAGACCGCTTCATGGCCGCCCCCGCCCGCGCCCCCGTGCTCGCCCTCAAGGACGTCCGTCTCGCCGACGGCGCCAAGCCGCTGTTCGACGGCGTGGACCTGGCCCTGGAGCCGCGCGTGCGCGCCTGCCTGGTCGGTCGCAACGGCGCGGGCAAGTCGACCCTGCTCAAGGTGCTGGCCGCCCAGGGCGCCGAGCCCGACAGCGGCGAGCGCGCCGTCCAGCCGGGCGCCAAGGTGGTGTTCGTCAGCCAGGAGCCGGAGATCACCGGCGAGACCCTGCTCGACTACTGCACGGCCGGCGGCGCCCAGGACTACGAGGCCCACGCCACCCTGGCCGACTTCGGCCTGAACTATGACCAGAGCACCAAGGGCCTGTCGGGCGGCGAGCGTCGTCGCGCGGCTCTCGCCCGCGCCTTCGCCGAGCAGCCCGACGTGCTGCTGCTGGACGAGCCGACCAACCACCTCGACATCTTCGCCATCCAGACGCTGGAAGAAGAGCTGGCCAACTCCAAGTGCGCGGCGCTGATCGTCAGCCACGACCGCGCCTTCCTCAACCGCGTCACCCAGCGCACCTTCTGGCTGGAGCACCGCAAGGTGCGCCGCCTCGACAAGGGCTTCGCCGAGTTCGAGGCCTGGAGCGAGCAGGTGCTGGCCGCCGACGCCGAGGAAGAGCGCCGCCTCAACAAGAAGCTGGAAGTCGAGAACGCCTGGCTGGCGCGCGGCGTCCAGGGCCGCCGGGCCCGCAACGAGGGCCGCCGCCGCGCCCTGATGGACCTGCGCGCCCAGAAGAAGGACATCCAGTCCGAGAAGCGCGGCGCGATGTCGATGGCCGTCGAAAGCTCGGGAACCTCGGGCAAGCGCGTGGTCGAGGCCAAGGGCCTGACCAAGAAATTCGGCGACCGCACCATCGTCGAGAACTTCAACACCCGCATCCTGCGCGGCGACCGCGTGGCGCTGGTGGGCCCCAACGGCGCGGGCAAGACCACGCTGGTGCGCCTGCTGCTGGGCGAGATCGAGGCCGACGCCGGGACCGTCCAGCTGGGGACCAATCTCGAGATCGCCTATGTCGACCAGAACCGCCTGGCGCTGTCGGAAAAGATCACCGTCTGGGATTTCCTGACCCCGTCGGGCGGCGACTCCATCCTGGTGCGCGGCGTCTCCAAGCACGTGGCCGGCTACGCCAAGGAGTTCCTGTTCACCGAGGCCCAGCTGCGCCAGCCGGTCACCAGCCTGTCGGGCGGCGAGCGCAACCGCCTGCTGCTGGCCCGGGCGCTGGCCTCGCCGATGAACCTGATGGTGCTCGACGAACCGACCAACGACCTCGACATGGACACGCTCGACCTGCTGGAAGAGCTGCTGGCTGATTTCGAGGGAACCCTCATTCTGGTCAGCCACGACCGCGACTTCATCGACCGCCTGGCCACCTCGACCATCGCCATGAACGGCCATGGCGACGTGCTGGAAACCCCCGGCGGCTGGACCGACCTGATCGACCAGGCCCCGGACTTCTTCAAGGGCGCGCGCGGGGCCACGGGCGACTTCGCCACCGGCGCCCCGGCCCCCAAGGCGGCGCCCGCCGCACCGGCCGCGCCCAAGAAGGCCACCAAGCTGTCCTACAAGGACCAGCGCCGCCTGGAGGAGTGCGAGGCCCTGATCGCGGGTTCGCCGAAGATCCTCGGCGACCTGGAGAAGAAGCTGGACGATCCCAACCTCTACGCCCGCGACCCGGCCGGCTTCGACAAGATCATGAAGGCCCTCGACAAGGCCCGCGCCGACCTGGCCCAGGCCGAGGAGGACTGGCTGATGCTGGAGGAAAAGCGCGAGGCGCTGGCGGGCTAGGGTCTGAACTCAATTGGCGTGCAAGGAAACGTGTCTTCCCGGCCGGAGGAGCGCGTCAGCGATCCGTAGAGCCGGGATCTCCCACGTTGGCAGGTTCTGAACTGTGGGAGATCCCGGCGCTCCGCTGCGCTACGGCCGGGATGACAACTACTATAAGCTATTGAGCCAGATAACTAATTACCCTCGTCCAATTGAGTACAGACCCTAGGGAGAGCCTTCCCCTCCCCCGAGCATCCCCGCGCAGGCGGGGATCCAAGCTGGATTTCAGACTGGAACGCGGGCCTGGCCGAGCCGCTGTCTCGGCTCGGGTCCCCGCCCGCGCGGGGAAGATCGGATCAGGGCGGACGGGCGGAGCACCAGCTTCCCCCCGCCCAAACCATCGCCGCCTCGGTTGATCACCTATCCACCACGCAACCAAATGTTGCACGATTGCAATAGTCGGCGACAAACGGTGAAGCTTGAGACAGGCGACGATTTACACCTGTCACCGGAACCCCTAATCGCAGGCCCCGTCCAACCCGGACGTGTGCCTCTTGGGGGATTTCTCTTCATGCGTTTGTTCATCAGCGCCGCCGTCGCGGCCCTCGCCTTCGCCGGCGCCGCTTCGGCCCAGGACGCCAAGCCGGCGTCCGCCCCGGCCAAGGGCCAGTACATCTCGCTGGCCGGCGGCTACATCGGCAAGACCGACTATGACTACGGCGTGGCCGGCGGCCGCGTCGAGGCCGACCTCGACGCCAGCGCCCAGTTCGCCGCGGCCTGGGGCGTCTCGCTCGACAAGAACCTGCGCGCCGAACTGGCCGTCGGCTACCGCAGCCAGGACATCGAGACCACCGTCCGCGCCGGCGCCCTGTCGCAGACCTTCGACGCCGACAAGGCCCAGACTCTCAGCCTCGACTTCAACGCCTATTACGACTTCCCGGTCGCCGGCCCGGTGAAGCCCTATGTGGGCGCGGGCATCGGCGCGGCCTCGGTGAAGATCGACGACGGCGTGCTCGACGACACCGGCTCGGCCCTGACCCTGCAGGCGATCGCCGGCGCCAGCGTCGAGGTCTCGCCGCGCATCGCCCTGTTCGCCGAGGCCCGCTACCAGCGCGTCGGCCCGATCCGCGTGGAGACCACCACCCCGGTCGGCGACCGCAAGTCCAAGTTCGACCTGTCGAGCGCCGGCGCCCTGGTCGGCGTCCGCTTCGGCTTCTGAGGCCGGGCGAAAGCTTGAGAAGGGCGCGCCGGGCGAGGGCCTGGCGCGCCTTTTTCTGTCTCCCCGCCCCCTGCAAGACGACTCAACTATCGAACTCGGGGCCATCACGAATGGCACAGGCATCCGCAGGGGCGGCGATGCCAAACCAGCCCTCTCAACCAACTGCTCGCGCGAACCTTGACCGGCAACCTCAAGTGGCGAAAACAGGGACAGGCCACCGGCCTTTGGTGTTCGCAGTTGGGGAAATAAAGTGCCAAAAATCCGATCGATAACGATCAAGAATTTCAGATCGATCGTTGAGCTCTCGATGGAAGCCACGGACCTCACGGTAATCGTCGGCGACAACGACTGCGGTAAGTCAAACGTCCTGCGTGCGCTCAATCTTTTCTTTAACGGCGAAACAAATCCCGGCATTCATTTCAGTTTTCCGGATGACTACAACCGGTTTGCCGAAGTTCGAGCAAAACGAGCTCCTGAAATCGAGGTTCAGCTAGATCTTGAACTCCCCCCCTCCTATCGTCAGAACAATGGTGATTTTATCCGCTGGCGCAAGCGATGGCGAGCAGACGGACTTCAAGAAAGCGATGAATACGTCGGCATACGACGTAAGCCGCATAAGCGTGGCGGCGGGTTTCACGAGGTAACGGTAGAAATTGAAGGTCGGTCCCGAGTTCCTGCGCTTCTTTCCAGAATTCAATTCGAGTACGTTCCTGCTGTTAGAAGCGCCGATTTCTTTCGAACGCTTCGCGGTCGCATTTTCCAGGTTATCGCCAACTCCTCCGAGCAATCAGTAAGACGGAGCAGCGGCGAATTCGAGGAGGCAATCTCCAAAGCGATCGCAGGTTTGCTGGAAGACATCGGAACAGCTCTGAACGACGCGCCACGCCTGAGCCTTCCGAACGACCTCACACCCCTATTCCAAAGCCTGGACTTTCTAGCCGGCGAAAAGGACATCTCTCTCGACAGTCGCGGAGACGGGATCAAGGCGCGCTATATTCCCCTGATCCTCAAATTCATTGCAGAGCGAAGCCGAGACACAGGGGGCATATCGCCGACTTTTATCTGGGCTTATGAGGAACCGGAGAATAATTTGGAGTTCCGCCGGGCTCAATCTCTTGCTGACGCCTTCTACAAGCTTGCAGAGGACGAAACTTCCCAGGTCCTTCTGACGACACACTCGCCCGTTTTCTACAACATGCACCTTCACAACGAGGACAATGGCCTTTGCAGCGCCTACCACTTAACCAAAACAGGCGCTGAAAAGGGAACGGTCTGCCGATCCGCCTCTGAGGCCAGCATCTCGCTGGATGAATCGATGGGAGCGATGGCCATCATCGCTCCACATATTCGGGCCGCTCAGGAAGCTCTCGCCGAAGCAACGGCGCAAGCTCAAGATTTGAGAGAAAAACTTTTCCAGTTCAACCAAGCAAATCTACCGACGATGTTCGTGGAAGGTGCAACAGACTACAAGATATTCAATCGTTTGCTTCGACATTTCAGGCCAGATCATGCTCAGCGAGTTTTTCTTGCCGAACCGCCGCAACGGGCGGGCGCGAACTATGTCGCCAACATGCTGCGATCCTGGGAGTTTCGAACCAAGCACCTTGAGCCCAATGAGCGCCGCTCAGCTGTCGGCATCGTGGACGGCGACGCAGAGGGCCAAGGAGCGTCTTCCCGCTTTGAGGCTGAAAATATCAAGTGGAAGCACGTTTCCCTTCTCAAGCTGACCTCACCACCCCACCTCGCTGCCGCATCGAAACTCGGTATTCAGGTGCCCGTAACACTGGAGGAACTCTGGCCGACGGTTGTATGGCAAAAGGCGGAAGTACAAGGATGGCTCACTCAGCGCCCCATGAAAGGACTGCTCAGCGAAAGCCTTTTAGCCCGTATCGTCGAGAGCGGCCAACGGCTGAACGATCTGCTTGAGGAAGAATGGCGGATATACTTCGAGAAGAAGGTCGATGACTCGGACGAAAGCACGGCAAAAACTGATTGGGCCGACTACATCGTGTCATTGGACGACGCTGAGCTAGAGCCGATCTGCGGAGCCCCCCTGGCGATACTGGATAAGGCGCTCGCCGAATTGGGGGTCAAGTAGCAACGACTGGCAAGTCGCCTCCCGGAAGTTACAACAGAACGCCGGGGATGGGCGCGCCGACCGGAAGCCAGGCGCGCCCCACTCCTCGTGGACCTACTAAGCCCCGCCCCGCGCCCGCCAGGCCGCCGGTTCGTCGAAGCGGCCGGCCCAGAGGCCGGTCTTGTCGGCTTCGGCGTCGGACTCGGGTTCGGAATACTGGCCTTCCAGGTCGACGGCCCAGCCCTGGCGCACCATGGCGAGGTTCAGGGAGTTCAGGTCGGACTCGCAGGGGCCGCCGGCGTCCTGGCAGGGGGCGTCGGCGACGAAGCACAGGCCCTGCCAGGCGTCGCCGTCCGAGGGCGGGCCTTCGGGGCGGCAGGCGACCTGGCGGCCGGCGATCAGCTTTTCGAGGTGGACGCGGGCGGCCTGGCCGCAGGCGAAGGAGGCGCCGTCCTTGTCGAGGCAGGTCTGGTCCAGATCCGGGGCGTCGATGGTCCAGAGCCTGGCCCGCAGGCCCTGGATCTCCAAGGTGTCGCCGTCGATGACGCGGGCCGGTCCAAACAGCCGCGCGCGGCCGTCGGCGTCCCTGGCGAACTGCGGCTGGGGGGCCTCGAGGTCGTGCTCGCGGGCGTCGGCGGCCTTGATCGGGTGGACCCGAGGGCGGGCGGCGTCATAGGCGTAGACCGCCGCGCCGGCCAAGCCGGCCACGACCAGCACCCCGACCAGAACCCTGGATCCGCGCATCACTTCACCTTCTTCAGATAGGGGGCGGGCGAGCGGGCGACGCCCTCGTCGGGCACGAAGCCGGTCCAGCGGGTCAGCACCCGGCCCTGCATCCGCGACAGCGTGAAGAGCGGCGCGCCGGGCTTGTAGACCTCGACCCCGAAGCGGTTGCCGGTCGCGGGCGGCGGATAGCGCAGGAACCGCACCTCCAGCCCCTGCGGCGTGGCGTGGGCGGTGCACTGGAAGGTCTCCAGGGTCTGGAAGCCCTCGCCGTGGAACTCGCAGGCCTCGCCCTTCAGGGTCAGGCGCCAGGTCACCTGGATGGGCGAGCCGCCGGCCGTGCGCCCGCCGTCCTGGGTGTAGCTGTAGACCCCGTCCCAGCCGGGGGCGGGGCCGGCCAGCAGGGCGAGCGCCAGGGCGCTGGTCAGCAGGGATGACAGCATCGGGCCGAGTCCTCGCAAGGCGGGGCGGCCGACCGACTGGTGGCGGCGCTTTCCCCCGTCGGAAGGAAAAGCGGTGCGGGCGGCGGGGTTCCAGCCTTCAGCCGCCCTTGCTCAAATCCGTCCTTCCCCGCGAAGGCGGGGACCCAAGCTGTCTTTCAGGATGGCGCGCGGCGCGACCGGCCCGCAGGCTCGGCTTGGATCCCCGCCTGCGCGGGGATGCTCGGCGAATGTGGGCAATAGGCGGAAAGCCGCCCCTACCCCATCCGCGCGGTCATCAGGAACCGCTGGCGGCTCTCGGCGGCCTTGCGTTCCAGCTCCAGGCGTTCCTGCTGCTCGGTGGCGTCGAGCATGGATTCCAGCAGGCGCGAGAAGTGCAGGCGCATGGCCTGGCGGGCGGCCTTGGGGTCGCGGCGGCGCAGGGCCTCGACCACGGCCACGTGCTCGGCCTGGCGGGCGTCGCCGTCATGATGGCAGATCGACTGGTGGGTGCGGCGGACCTCCGGATCCTCCATGCGGAACTTCCAGAGGGTCTTGATGGTGTGGATGATCACCCGGTTGCCCGAGGCCGCCGCGATGGTCATGTGGAACTCGCGGTCGACGGCCGTGGAGCGGGCGTCGTCCTCGCCGGCCGCGACCATCTGGGCCAAGAGGTCGTCGAGCTTGGCCAGGTCGGCGTCGGAGATGATCGGGGCGGCCAGGGCGGCGGCTTCGCTCTCGAACAGCGAGCGGGCCTCGGTCAGCTCGAAGGCGCTGACCGTCGGCAGGGCGCCCTCGAGGGCCGCGCCAGCGCTGTCGGACCCGGCCGGACCGCAGACATAGACCCCCGAACCGGCGCGGATGCGCAGGGTTCCGCGGGCCTGCAGGGCGATCTCGGCCTCGCGCACGGTGACGCGGCTGACGCCCAGCCGCTCGGACATCTCGCGCTCGCCGGGCAGGCGCGAACCTGGCGGGAACTCACCCGCGCGGACCATGTCCGCGATCTTGTCGGCGATTTCCTCGAACAGGCGGCGGTCGGCCATGGCGCCCCTCTATGGTGGTGTTGCACCCCAAGCCATGCCCGAACCGGACTGGAATTGGAATAGCAAACTGGTAGGCGCCGGGGCGGGCTGGCGGGGCGGCGCCCCACGCAACTCCCAAACCTTGTCATCCCGGCCGAAGGGCCGCGCCAGCGGGCCGTAGAGCCGGGATCCCCCACCCTCGACGTGGCCGTCGTGGGAGATCCCGGCGCTCCCGCCCGCCTTCGCGGGCGTCCGGCCGGGATGACAAGGATGTGGAGCGCCCTACAGCCGCGCCCGGATCGAGATGAAGAACTGCTGGCCGAAGTACTGGTAGTTGCGGGTGCTGCCATAGACCGGCATCGAGTCGATCTTGACCTCGTTGAACAGGTTCAGGCCCTGCAGGCGGATGTCGACCTTCTTGTTCAGCTTGTACTGGACGTTGAAGTCGAAGGCGTCGCTGCCGGCGATGTAGCGCAGCTGGGCGTTGCCGCCGACGAAGTCCTGGTAGTAGCGCGAGCGGTAGCGATAGATGCCCTGCACGCTGAGCGGGCCGTGCTCGTAATAGAGCTGGGCCGACAGCACGTGCTTGGAATAGCCGTTCAGGCCCGCGGCCGGGATCATGCCGCCCGTCACCGCCCCGGTCTCGGCGTCGATGACGTCGCCCAGCCGGATGTCGTGGTTCTTGAAGTTGGTGATGGCGTAATTGTAGCTCAGCTTGCCGCCGAACCCGTCCAGCGGCTTGGGCAACCAGCTGAACTTGTTGGAGAGCGTGAACTCCGCGCCGTAGACGTGGCTCTTGTCGTCGCTGTTCTGGGTCTGGGTGACCGGCACGGTGACGTTCTGGCCGTCGATGACGAACTGCTCGTCTATGGTCACCGGGATGAAGCCGCCGGTGAACTGCTTGTAGTACAGCGTCGTGGCCAGGATGGTGTCGCGGTTGGCGTAGTATTCCAGCGCCACGTCGGCGTTCCACGACATGATCGGCTTCAGGCGCGGGCTGCCGCTGGCGACGATCTCGCCGATGGCGTCCTGGATAGAGGTGAAGTCGGTGCCGTCCTGCAGGGTGATGGTGCGGCCCGCCGCCAGGCTGCTGGGAGCCGGACGCGACATGGCGCGGTAGAGGGCGATGCGGCCCACGGTCTTGGGCGTCAGGTCGAAATTGGCGTTGACGCTGGGCAGCACGCGGAAGCTGGAGGCCTTGATCCGGGTGTCGTCGAAGGCGCCCGTCTCGACGAGGCGGATCGAGCCGTCGCTGTTGTTGACGACGTCCAGCTCGGCCCGCAGGCCCTTGGAGACGACGCTGGTGTCGACCACCCGCACCCCGAAGTTGCCGCGCACCGGCATGCCGGCCGCCTCGCCCTTGTAGGAGGCCATGACGTAGCCCGACCACACGGTCTCGGTGACGTCGGCGTTGGCCACCGAGCGGGTGTCGCCGCTGCCGCCCGGATCCTCGGTTCCGAGATAGTTGCGGAACTGGCAGAGGGTGTCGAAGGTCGCCCAGCTGCGCACCGAATGGGTGGGCGCGTCGGACAGATAGTCCGACTGCGGGAAGTTGGTGCGGCAGGCCAGGTTCACCGCCCGGTCGACCGCCAGGCTGGCCTGGTCGATGGTGACCAGGTCGTCATAGGTGGTGTAGCGGCGGCGCGAATAGCGGGCGCCGGCGTCGATGCGGCTGATGAAGCCGTCCAGGTCGTAACGGGCGTCGAAGCGGGTGGCGAAGATGCGGTCCTTCTTCTCCTCCTCCTCGCGGGTCAGGCGGGCGTCGTCGCTGTAGAGCGACCAGTCGTCCAGATTGAAGCGCGGATCGACGGTGAGGGTCGGCGCGAAGCCGCCCCGGGCGTCGTAGGTGAAGGGGATGCGCTGGTTGTTGATGGCCGTGCGCACGCCGTAGATGTCGAGCGGATCGGTGCGCAGGCGGGTCGAGCGGGTCAGGTCGGTGCGGGTCGTCTGGCTGTAGGAGACGTCGGCGCTGAGGGTCAGGCGATCGGTGGCCCTAAACTCGAAGTCCCCGCCGCCGCCGATATATTCCTCTTCCCGCTGGAACAGGGTCGAGACCGACTGCAGGGTGCTGTTTCCGGTGGCGTACAGCAGCCGGTGCTGGTCGTCGTACTGCACGTTGCGCAGGGCGTAGCGGGTCTCGGCGAAGCCCAGGTCGTGGCGGTCTTCCTCGTAGTTCCGCTTGGAATATTCCATGTCCAGGTTGACGTCCCAGCGGTCGTTGGGCTGCCACTGCAGAGCGCCGAAGATCGCGTCGCGCTTTTCCTTGGCGGTCAGCTGCCGGAAGGTGATCGAGTTGGGCGCCAGGTAGAAGGGCGTGCCGGCCGCGGCCTGGGCGCGGCTCACCTCGGTGCAGTTGCCGGTGGCGTTGATGTTGGCGTTGCAGGCCAGCCAGGTGTTTGAGGCGACATAGCTTTCGGCCGGGTCGTCGACCTGGTTGCGCTGGACGCCCAGCGACACGCCCACGTCGCCCAGCTTGCCCAGCTCGTACTGGTCGACATAGCTGGCCGTGCCGCGCCAGCCCCAGGGATCCGAGCCCGTGATCCGCTTCTGGTAGGGATTGTAGTTGCCCTTCAGCTCGCCCTGCAGCAGCCGCTTACCGTAGTCGAGCGGCTTCTTGGTCTCCATCTCGATGGTGCCGGCCACGCCGCCCTCGATCAGGTCGGCCTGCTGGGACTTGTAGATCTTGATGCCGTTGAACAGCTCGGACGGGAACTGGCCGAAGTTGACGGCGCGGTCGCCGCTGCCGTTCGAGGCCTCGCGGCCGTTGAAGGTGGTGGCCGACAGGAACGAACCCAGGCCCCGCAGCGACACTTCCGTCGGGCCGTAGTTGCCGCGGTCGGCGGTGGCGCCGGTGATGGTCATGATCGCTTCGCCGATCGACTGGCCCGGCAGGTCGCCGATCTCGTTGGCCGACAGGGCGTCGACGATGGCCGTGGTGTCGCGCTTGACGGCGATCGAGTTCTGCATGGTCTGGCGCACGGCGCTGACCACCACCTCGTCGACGGCGTTGTCGGTGATCGGCTGGTCGGCCGGAGCCTCCTGCGCCGAAGCGGCGGCGGCCATGGCGACGACCGAGGCGGCCGCGCCGCAGCTCAGGATCGTCCGCAGCCGGACGCGGATGGTGTTGCTCGGGCGCATGACGGCTCCCTCCCCCTAGGTTCTTTTCTTATGCCGGGACCCTGCGACCTGGCCGGCGCCGCGTCAAGGCGGATTCTTATACCAATTATGAGAATTTTCAGGCCAATTTGCTTGCGATATTTCCGGACCGGAAAATAGACCAATTTAGACCAGTTGCGCGGAGGCGGCCACGGCCAGGGCCGTGACGTGCGGCCGCCTCCGCGCGCTTCCCCCTTTGGGCGTGGGGAAGAGACAGGCGCCAGCGCCTCGTCATCCCTAAAAAAGTCCCGTCATTCCCGCCCTTGTGGCGGGAATGACGGGAGGGGAGAGTCAAGGCACCAGCTGGCTGCGAAGCCCCGGCACGGCCGCGGCCAGGTCGTCGGCGACCAGCTTGGAGAACACCTGCGCGCCGGCGTCGCCGACGTGGGTGTAGTCGAACTTGCGCACCTGCTGGCCGCGCGGGCCGGTCTCGGTGGTGGCCACGTCCGGCTGGCGGGCCTCCTCCGCCGCGCGGGGCGGCAGGGTCGTGCCGGCCTTGGCGGCCTCGACCTCGGCCTCGATCGGCTCGGCCTGGGCCAGCTTCATGGAGTCGACGGGCCCCAGCTTCTGGACGATGCGGGCGCTGGACTTGTTGAGATCCACGAGCGGCGTCTTGGTCTCTGTCGCGACCTTGCGCACCTCGTCGGACCAGACGTCCAGCGTGTTCTTCAGCTGGCCCTTGGCGAACTCGCGGCGGGTCAGCGGGGTCAGCAGCACGGGCTGGGCGCCGGCGGCCCGCACGTCGTCGACGAAACGCTTGAGGTTGGCCGGAAACTCGGTGGTCATGTCGGTCCAGCGCTCGCCCTTGGACGACTGGTCGTTGTGGGCGAACTGGATCAGCACATAGGTGGCCGCGTAGCCCGAGACCTTGGCCTCGGCGAGCGCGATGTCCCACGAGCCCTCGGCGCGGTAGCTGCGGGTCGAGCGCCCGCCGCGGCCGAGGTTCAGGCAGGCCACCGACGACTTGACGTGATGGTCGCAGAAGGCCGAGCCCCAGCCGCTGCCGACGGCCGTGGTGGAGTCGCCGAMCAGGATCACCTTGTAGGGCTTGATCGGCAGGGCGTCGGTGCGCGGCTCGCGCGCCTTCACCGGTCCGGGCGGCTGGGCCAGGGCGACGGGCGCGGCGGCCAGCAGGGCCAGGGTCGCGAGCATCGCGGTCGTGTTCTTGTTCATCGGATCCTCCCAGATCTCGTTTTTCTCGCGCCCCCCGATCCGATCTTCCCCGCGAAGGCGGGGACCCAAGCTGACTTCCGGGGAGCGGCGCGGCCTTGGATCGCCCGCAGTCTCGGCTTGGATCCCCGCCTTCGCGGGGATGCACGGAGAAAAGCGCGGGTCGCTTCAGGCCCTACGAGAAGGCCAGCCCGCCGTTGATGTCGAGGTTCACGCCGGCCAGGAACGAGGCGTCGTCCGAGGCCAGGAAGGCCACCGCGGCGGCCACTTCCTGCGGCGCGCCCTCGCGGCGCAGCGGGGTGTTTCCGGCCGTGGCCGCGCGGCCTTCGGGCTTGGAGAAGATGTCGTGGAAGCTGGTGCCGATCAGGCCCGGGCACAGGGCGTTGACGCGGATCCCGCGCGGACCCAGCTCCTTGGCCCAGCCGCGGGTCAGGGTCATCAGCGCGCCCTTGGAGGCGGCGTAGACGCTGGCGCCCGGACCGCCGCCGTCGCGGCCGGCCTGCGAGGCGATGTTGACGATGGCCGCGCCGTCGGGGATGTGCGGCAGGGCCGCCTTGGTGACCAGGAAGGCCGACTTCAGGTTCAGGGTCATGACCTGGTCGAAGAAGGCCTCGTCCATGTCGGCCAGGGTCTTGCGGGCCACCATGCCGCCGGCGAGGTTCACGAGGATGTCGATCCTGCCGGTGATCGCCGAAGCGGCGGCCACCAGGCCTTCGACCTCGCCCGCGTCGGTGACGTCGGCCCGGTGCAGCACGGCCTTGCCGCCGGCCGCCTCGATCTGGGCGGCGGTCTCCTGGGCGGACTTCTCGTCGCCCCGATAGTTGACGACGACGGTGGCGCCTTCGGCGGCCAGGCGCAGCGAAACCTCGCGGCCGATGTCGCGGCCGCCGCCGGTGACCAGCGCGACCTTGCCGTTGAACCTCATGCGGGTCCCCTTTTTACTGACTGTCCGAGGAAGGCGCCGGCACGGGCGATGCGCGCCCGCCCAAGAGCCAGAGAGAGATGACGCCCAGCGGCACGATGACCGCCGCCAGGACGAAGATCGGGGCGTAGCCGTGCTGGGTCATCGCCGGCACCAGCCAGGTGGTGACCAGGGTGCCKGCCACGGCCGCCGTGCCGCCGACGCCGGCGATCGTGCCGACGGCGCCGCCGCCGTAATAGTCGCTGGGCAGGGTCTGGATGTTGTTGATGGCCACCTGGAAGCCGAACAGGATCACGGCGATCAGCAGCACGGCCGAGAGGGGCGTGGCGGCCTTGGCCGTCAGCAGCAGGGCCGGGAGCATGATCGCCCCGCCCAGGGTGACGGCGAAGCGGCGGGCGCTCAGGGTCTTCCAGCCGCGCCGGATCAGCGCTCCCGAAAGCCAGCCGCCGCCCAGGCTGCCCAGCATGGCGCCGACGAACGGCACCCAGGCGAACAGGCCGATCTGGCGCACGTCAAAGCCGAAGGTCTCCGACAGGTAGATCGGCAGCCACGAGACGAACAGCCACCAGACCGGATCGAGGAAGAAGCGCGAGACGATGATCGCCCAGCTCTGCTTTTGCCGCAGCAGCTCACGCAGGTTCGGCGACCAGCCGGCCTTGGCGCCGTTCTCGCCGCGATCGGCGATGTGGGCGCGCTCGGCCTCGCTCAGCCACGGGTGGGCGCCGGGATCGGCGCGGTAGACGAAGAGCCAGGGCAGCAGCCACAGGAAGCCCAGCACGCCCACCACCAGGAAGGTCGCCCGCCAGCCTATCAGCTCGAACAGCAGGGCCACCAGCGGCGCCGAGACGATGGCCCCGATGGCCGCGCCGGAGTTGAAGATGCCCTGGGCCAGCGCCCGCTCGCGCGGCGGGAACCACAGGGCGTTGGCCTTGACCGCGCCGGGCCAGTTGCCGGCCTCGCTGATCCCCAGCGTCACGCGCAGCAAAGCCAGCAGGCCAAGCGAGCGCACCAGGCTGTGGGCGGCGATCGACACCGACCACACCAGGATCGACACCGCAAAGCCCATCCGCGTGCCGATGACGTCGAACACCTTGCCGAACAGCGACTGGCCGCAGGCGTAGGCGACCATGAAGATGGTCACCAGGAGGGCGTAGTCGGCCTTGTCGGCGCCGATGTCCTTCGAAACGGCCGGCCACATGACGGCCAGGGCGTTGCGGTCGATGTAGTTGATGACCGTCGCCAGGCCGACCAGGCTGACGATCAGCCAGCGAAGCCCGCCCTTCACTTGGCCGCTCCGGCGCTGTCGAAGCGGGCGAAGTGGCCCTTCCAGGCGACCGTCTTGCCGTCGACGGCGGCCTTGTGGGCGAGGCCGGCCTCGGCGCTGTCGGCGATGGCCAGGGTGATGGTGCGGCCGCCGGCCAGCACGATGGTGACGATGTCGGCGTCGGCCGTGCGCGCATGGCGCAGGGCCTCGATGCGGCTGGTCGAGCCTTCCGTGGTCTCGGCCGAGGGGTCATAGGCGCCGTGCGGCTCGAGCACGCCCACGAAGGTGGTGTTCCCGTCGCTCTTGACCCGCTGGATCAGAGCCGGCTCACGGCGCAGGTTGAACTTGGGATCATTGGCCCCGCTCTGCGCGATGATCACCTGCGCCCCCGCCGGCGGCAGCATGCGCCAGGTGTAGAACCGCTCGCCGTTGATCCACGTCAGGCGGGCGTTGGTCGCGTCGGGCGTTCCGGTCGCGTCGACCCACAGGTGCTGGTAGCCGTCGTCCTTGCCCAGCACCGGCCGGGTGGACAGGTTCTGCTGCAGCGGGAAGCCGGCGTCGATGATGTGGCCGGAGAAGTGCAGCGGCAGGTCGTACTGGGCCGGCTTGTCGCCGTTGACCTTCAGGAGGTCGAGCACCAGCGGCGGGCCCTTGCCGGCATCGACCTGGACGATCGAGCGGCGGAAGGTGACGCCCGGCCAGGCCCCGGCCATCTCGGCGGTGCTGATCTTGGCCGAGCCTTCGGCCGAGAAGAAGATCTGCTTGGGCGCCATGGTGTTGGCGACCTTGACCTTGCCGTCGAACTGGCTGGTCTCGTTCACGACCAGGGTGTTGTGGGCCACGGTCTGCTTGGCCCAGGTCTCGTTTTCCTTGAGGTAGCGCCCGCCGTCCTTGGCCTCGATGTTGAGGAAGCGGGCCGCGCCGTAGTCGGTGACGATCGCGCGGCCGGCGTCGTAGAGGATCCAGTTCAGCTTGTCGTAGTGGCCGTGGCCCATGCCCTGGGCGGTGTTCTTGACCGCCACCACCTCGTCGTCGTCGCCGGGCCCTGAGCGCATCACGGCGATGGCGCCCTGGTCGCCGTCGGGCCCGTCGCGGAACAGCATCGAGGCGTAGGGGAACGGCTTTTCCTTGCCGGCCGAAAGATCCCGCGCCACGGCCAGGCCGTCGGGCGTCAGCGTGGTGCGGCCCTGCCAGCGGGCGATCGAGAGCAAGGAGGGATCCTTGCTGGCCCCATAGGCGATGGCGATCGACTGGTAGAGCTCGTCGGTCTTGAGGCTCTTTTCCAGCAGGGCGTCGTTGAACGGGAAGAAGTAGCCGTCATAGGTCAGCTGCACGGCGGCCTTCACCGCCTTGGTCAGCACCCCGTCGCGGTACTGGAAGATCTTGCGCTGGGGCTCGTTCTCCTCGATCGCGTGGGCGAAGACGACGAACGGCTGCAGGGCGTAGCGCTGGTAGTAGGGTCCCTCGGCATAATAGCCGTCGGGCGAGAACAGCTGGTCGATCTGCTTGAGGAAGCCGACCTTGCCCGAGCGGTCCGTGCCCTTCAGCGCCTTTTCCACCATCACCGGATCGCGCAGCACGTAGCCGGTCATGCCGACGGCGGCGCAGGCCCAGGTGGCGTGGTTGTGGATGATGTCGAAGACCTGCGGCTGGTCGTCGGCGATGAACTTGGCCATCGGCCGGAAGACGCCGTCGTCGATGGTCTTGCGGTCGGCGTCGCTGAGCGTGTCGCGGATCGCGTCATAGCCCTGGATCGAATAGACCACCCAGACCGCGTCGTTCAGGCTCTGCCAGAACAGCTTGCCGGCGGCGTTGTTCTTGGCGGCCGGGTGCAGGCCGAGGGTCGGATAGAGCCTGGCGTATTCCAGCAGCATCCGCCGGGCGTAGTCGGCATAGGCCTTATCGCCCGTGGCGCGGTACAGCATGCCCGCGCCGTAGATGGCCATGTAGTTGCGCTTGTGCTGCTCGTGGGTGCGGCCGCCGCCGGGATCCTTGGGAAGCGGCACGTCGACGCCCGCCTTCATGGCCGCGTCGACCTCCTTGCGCACCCGCGCCAGCTCGGCGGCGAACATCGGATAGCGCGCGCCCTCGGTGCGCATGGCGGCCAGATCGGCCCCGCCGACCAGCACCGGCGCGAGGCCGGCCTGCACCTGCACGGGCGAGGCCCCCGCCTGGGCCATGGCCGCCCCCGCCGGCAGGGCCGTCGAGACCAGCAGCACCAGGGCCAGACGCCCCACCTGTCGCCGAATGTTTCCCACGCTCAACTCCCACGCGGCTCTCTGGCCGCTCCGCTGACTGACGCCAGAACGGCATACATGGATGCAGACCATTTGTCCTAGCAAAAATCGATCCGGTCTGGAAAAATTGGTTCTCGCATTTTGCTATACCAGTTTCGCAACTGGTATATTCACTAGAGCCCGACCTCCCCCGCGAAGGCGGGGGCCCAAGCTGGTTCTCCGAATGGGACGACGCGATCGCGGGCCTCCCCACCTCTGCTTGGATCCCCGCCTTCGCGGGGACGATCGGAGACGGCGGCGCTTGCCATCGCGCCGGAAACCACATAGCTATACATATAGCACGCTATGTATATGGATCGCGCCATGACCGACATCGTCTCCGACCGCGCCGCCCTGTTCCTGGGCAGCCGCCTCAAGCGCATGGCCGAGCGGATGCAGTCGCAGGTCACCCGGCTGGTCGAGAAGGCCGACCTGCCGCTGCAGCCCAGCCACATGCCGGTGCTGGGCACGCTGGACCGCGACGGCCCGCAGACGATCGGCGCCCTGACCGAGGCCATGCAGGTGGCCCAGCCCACCGTCACCCGCGCCGTGGCGCGCCTCACCGAGCTGGGCCTCGTCGAGACCAACCGCGAGCACCGCGACCAGCGCCACAAGACCATCCGCCTGACGCCGGCCGGGCGGCAGGCGCTGGACCGCGCCAAGATGCTGGTCTGGAACCGGGCCGAGGCCGCCGTCGAGGAGGTGCTGGCGGAGCTCGATCCGTCGTTCCTCGACCAGCTGACCCGGCTGGAGGCCCTGCTGGCGCACGAGCCGCTGGACGTCCGCGCCGCCCGTCACGTCGAGGCCGGCGTCATGGTGGCGGAGTTCAGCGACACCCTCGCCCCGGCCTTCAAGGCCATCAACATGGAATGGCTGGAGGACATGTACGCGGTCGAGCCCGTCGACCTGAAGGTGCTGGACCACCCCCGCGAGGCCATACTCGACCACGGCGGCGCCATCCTGTTCGCGGTCGTCGAGGGCGTCGGCCCGGTCGGGACCTGCGCGCTGAAGCCCTCGGGCGGCGGCGCGATCGAGCTGACCAAGATGGGCGTGCTGAAATCATCGCGCGGCGCCAAGATCGGCGAGCAGTTGCTGGCCGCGACCATCGCCCGCGCCCAGGCCATGGGCGCGGCCCCGCTCTACCTGCTCAGCAACAAGAAGTCGGCCGCCGCCGTGCACCTCTACGAAAAGCTCGGCTTCGTCCACGACGAGGCGATCATGGCCAGGTACGGCGCGTCGTACGAGCGCTGCGACGTGGCGATGGTGTATCGGGGATAGCCCCACGATCCCGTCATTCCCGCCCTAGGGCCTGCTAAGGGTGGAAAGGGCGACACTGCCTCAATAAGAGTGATGCTGGAGGCGCTATGACCAACCTGATGGAAACTTGGGTGCTTGCCGATGGCGACATGACTGCCGGCGGCGACGCTGCTGAGATCGATCGACTTCTGACGGCCGAACTTGAACAGATTGGGACCACCGATGGCGGCTGGCGAAGGCTGTTCCGACATCGCACTGACGGCAGTCTGTGGCAGCTCGACTACCCCCAAAGCGAGTTGCACGGTGGCGGACCGCGGCGACTAGTCAAATTGGACACGGCCGACTCCGCTACATGAGAATGACCGCCATGGGTGGAACGCGGACGCTAGCGTTCGTAGCAGAATGAAGGGCCAAGCCGCTTCGCGGAGATCGGTCTCTGCACCGTCACCTTTGAACGCCATAGCCCGAGATGTCCTGCACCGCCAAAGCGTTTCTCGCTGTAGAGCGGATAGTGCGTTCTGCGGCCGGAAAAGGTGACCAAGAAGGGCTGCACTGTGTAACAGTTCCCATTGCCCCTGCTCGTTTCCATGAGAGCTTCTAGACGGGGCCAGTCGCGCCACTCCAGATAGTCTGTCTTCCTCGGATCTGGACGTTCCGTCGGGACCTTGGTCGCGCCATCGACAAACGTCGATCCCTCGAACTCATGGAGCCAGACGCCGGAAAACTGTTGGGTGCGGCCGTTGAAGCCGCCGTCCGAGCACGACGAAAGCGCCAGGCCAAGCGCGATGACGCTGATCCGTCTCAAGTTCATGGCTAAGGTGACCATGTCTGGCAATGTCTGGCTAGGGTCGTGAAACGAAGTTGGCTCCGCCGCCCGTTTCGGACGGCCCGATCGGTGTCGCAAGGGCGGGTGTCTGCCTCGGCCGACACCCGCCCTTGCGGCGGGAATGACGGGAGTCTGGGGGAGCCCCTACTCCACCTCCGTCGCCCGCGCCGGCTTGGCCTTGTCGGGCGTGGTCCCCTCGCCGGTGAACGGCGAGAGGCGGAAGCTGACGCGGGTGGGCTCCAGCCTGGTGCGGTACTTGCCGTGGGGCTGGCCGACGTGGTTCCAGGTGGTGTCGCCGCCGACGCCCCATTGGGCGGCGTCGATGATCAGGGTTCCTTCGCCGTGGGGCACGATGTCGGACGACTTCCAGGTTCCGGCCGGGCGGCGGTAGAGGTCGGTGTAGGGGAAGGCCAGGGCCTGCATCATCAAGGGCTTGTCGGCCTCGATCCGCAGGCCGGGACCGCCCGAGCCCAGTTCCATCCAGCGGACGTCCAGCTTGTTGCCGGTGTCCTGGGGCCGCATGTAGTCGTGGTTCTGGTCGGCCAGCGCCCCGCGCCACAGGCCGATCGGGGCCGAGGTGAAGCGGTCGACGTAAGATTCGTGCGGGCCGCGGCCCAGCCATTCGACACTCGAAGGCTGGCTGGGCAGGGTGAACCACAGGCCCACCCGCACCGGCGGCGGCAGATCGTCCTTCAGCGGAACCAGTTCGCCGCTGACCGCCACCGAGCCGTCGCCGGCCATGGCGTAGGTGGTGGTGAAGGTCGCAGCCCCCGCGCCCAGGGCGTACTCCACCACCACGCGGGCCGTGCCGTCGTCGACCTTGTGGGCGGCGAAGCCGCGCAGCTGGCGCGCCTCGGTCATCACCCGCCAGGGCTTCTGCTGGGCGACCGTGCCGTTGAGGGTGTCGTTGTCGGTCTCGGCCCGGAAGAAGTTGGGCGCCCCGCCCTTGGCCAGCACCGCGCCGTCCTTGGTATAGGAGGCGACGAGGCCGGTGGCCGGGTCGATGGTCAGGCGCGCGCCGGCCGCCTCGAGCACCACCGCGTCCCTGGCCTGGCTGAGCGCCACCGTTCCGGGACGATCGACGAAGGCCTTGGGGGCGGCGTAGACGGAAAACTGCTCCCAGCCGACCACGTAGCCGGCCGGCGTCAGCGGTACGGCGCCGGCCTTGGCCCGGGCGCGCACGGTGACGAAGTACTCCGAGCCCTGCTTCGGCGTCAGCTTGGGCAGCGGCAGGGTGATGCGCTGCTGGCCGCGCGCCTTCAGCGCCAGGGCCGGCAGCTCGCCGGCCGCGATCTCGACGCCGTCCTCCTCCAGCACCCAATCGAAGGTAAAGCCCGACAGGTCGCGGAAATCGTGGCGGTTGGTGACGATCAGCGTGTTGTTGACGGCCGAGAAGGCGCCGAACTGGATCGGCGAGAGCACCTTGCGCACCTCGTAGAAGTGCGGATTGGGCGTGCGGTCGGGCTGGATCATGCCGTCGCCGAACTCGATGTCGCCGCCCGGGTTCTTGCCGTACTCGCCGCCGTCGCCCCAGTAGCGCTTGCCGTCCTTGGTATAGCGGTACATCGACTGGTCGACCCAGTCCCAGATGAAGCCGCCCTGCAGCTTGTCGTACTTGTAGATGGTGTCCCAGTAGTCCTTGAAGTTGCCGCCGCCGTTGCCCTGCATGTGGGCGTATTCGCACTGGATCATCGGCTGGGTGCGCGACGGATCGGTGGCCCAGTCGACCATCTTCTCGATGTCGTCGTACATCGGGGCGTAGATGTCGACATAGGCGTTGGGCTGGTGCTCCCAGTCCAGCGTGCCCCAGCCCAGGTACGAGATCAGGCGCGAGGGATCGCGCTTGCGGGCGGCCGCGGCGGCCTTCTCGAAATTGGGGCCGATGCCGGCCTCGTTGCCCAGCGACCAGAAGATCACCGACGGGTGGTTCTTGTCGCGCTCGACCATGTTGAGCACCCGGTCGCGGTGGGCGGCCTCCCAGGCCGGGTCGAAGCCCAGCTGCATCTGCTCGCGCAGTTCCGGCCGCTTGTTGCCGTAGTCCATGTAGGCGTGGCTCTCGATATTGGCCTCGTCCATCACATAGAGGCCGTACTCGTCGGCCAGGGCGTAGAAGCGCTCGTCGTTGGGGTAGTGCGAGGTGCGCACGGCGTTGATGTTGGCGCGCTTCATCAGCTCGATGTCGCGGCGCATGCTCTCCTCGGAGATGACGTGGAAGGTCTCCGGGTCGTGCTCGTGGCGATTGACGCCGCGGATGACGATGGGCCGCCCGTTGACCAGCACCCGGCCGTTCCTGATCTCGACCGTGCGGAAGCCGATGCGCTGGGGCGTGGCCTGGACCACCTGGCCCTTGGCGTCGATCAGCTCGACCAGCAGGGTGTAGAGGTTGGGCGTCTCGGCGGTCCAAGGCCTGACGCCCGGCACGGTCGCGTCGAGCGAAACCGTGCGCGCGGCGCCGGGGGCGACCTTGGCCTCCTTGGTCAGCACCGCCTGGTCGCCGTCCAGCAGGGTCATGCGCGCGGTCAGCGGGGCCTTGCGGGCGGTCAGCGACAGCTCGGTCGACAGGGTCCCGTCGCGATAGGCCTTGTCGAGACCGGCCTTGACGAAGAGGTCGGCGGCGCGCGCCTGGGGCACGGCCTTGAGGTAGACCGACCGCTCGATGCCCGAGACGCGCCAGAAGTCCTGGTCTTCCAGATAGGAGCCGTCGGCCCAGCGGTGCACCTGGATGGCGATCAGGTTCGCGCCCGGCCTGACGTGCTTGGTGACGTCGAACTCGGCCGGCAGCTTGGAGTCCTCGTAGTAGCCGACCTCCTGCCCGTTGACCCAGACGCGATAGGCGGCCCCGGCCGCGCCGACGTGCAGGATCACGTCCTGGCCGCTCCAGCCGGCCGGAACCTCGAAGGTGCGGCGGTAGGAGCCGACGGGGTTGGTGGCGTGCGGGATCAGCGGCCGGTTGGCCGGGAACGGATAGGTGATGTTGTTGTAGCGGGCCTGGTCGTAGCCCTGCGCCTGCCACATGGCCGGCACCTTGATGTCCTTCCAGGACGAGGCGTCGTAGTCGGGCTTTTCGAAGCCGGCGGGCGTATCGTCCGACGACGGAGAGAAGTGGAACGCCCACTGGCCGTCCAGCGACAGGTAGCGGGCCGACTGGCCCATGTCGCCGGCCAGGGCCAGTTGGCGGCTCTCGAACGGGAAGTGGGTGGCGACGGCCGGCAGCTTGCCGCGGGCGTTGACGGCGGGGTTCTCCCAGTCGGGACGCGAGGGATCCACCTGCACCGGATCGACCTTGGGCTGGGCGTACGCCGCCCCCGCCCCAGCTCCCACGAGGACCATGACCGACATGGCCGCGCCGGCCGCCAGGATCTTCCGCATGCACGCCTCCCAAACGCTCGCCCGTTGGATCGGGCGAGGTTTGTGTAGCATGCGGGATTCATTTGTCAGACAAAATGGACAAATCGTCAGCCCAGCTGGAACTTCGGCGGCGGCAGGCTCAGCCGGATGTCGGCCATCGCCTCGCCGCCGAAGAACCGCACCAGCAGGCCCTGCACGTCGGGATGAGCCTCGAAGACGTTGTGGCCGGCGTTCTCGACGATCACCCGGGTCTTGCGGCGGAACTGGGCGACCACCTCCTCCTGCTCCTCCAGCGGCGTGCGGCCGTCCAGCGTGCCGGCCACCAGCAGGGCCGGATGGTCGATGCGGATCGGCTCGCGGAAGCTGTCGCCCAGGTCGACGCCCGGGATCGCGCCCAGCACATGCGGCATGGGAAAGTTCAGCGCGTCGCCCAGCACCGCCTCTCGCGCCTCGCGCCGCACCACGGCCAGCCTGCCGGGCGTGATCCCCGAGGCCAGGTCCATGGCCGCGGACATGCCGCCGACGCCGAGCAGGCCCACGAACTCGTCGAGGAACGGCGCCAGCACCTCGGTCTTTCCCGCGTCGAGCGCCAGGTACAGCCCCGGCAGCATGACCAGGGTGCGCGGATTGGCGATCAGCCCGCCCGCCATCAGCTGGATGGCGAAGCCGCCCAGCCGCAGCTCGACCGGCGCGCCGTCCAGCTTGGCGGTCAGGCTCACCGGCGCGGCCTCCAGGCGCGCATGCACCCGCCGCATCAGCGCCGGAAAGTCGGGGATCGCCGCGCGCACGGCGGGATCGGCGTCGAGCAGCGCGTCCACCCGGGCCAGATAGCCGTCGATCCGCGCCGGGCGCTTCACCGTCTGGTCCTGGCCCTCCAGGCTGGCCAGGGCCACGCGACCCACCCTGTCGCCATGGCGCTTGAGCACCGACAGCGCCAGGTGCGTGCCGTAGCTGATGCCCCACAGGTCGATCTTCTCCGCGCCCAGGTGGCGGCGCAGGTCGTCCAGGTCGTCGGCGCTCTGCTCGGTGTTGTAGCCGCGCATGGCCACGCCCGCCCGGGTCCAGTCGACCCAGGCCCGCTGCAGGTCGTCGCGGAAATGGCGCGTCAGTCCCTCGTGGGTGAAGGTCGGCAGCGGCGCCGTCGTGGCGGGCCCCGGCGGAATGGCGCCGAACGCGCCCGTGCCGCGCTGGTCGAAGGCGATGACGTCGGCGACCTGCCGCAGCGCCATGAAGATCGGGAAGCGGGGGCCGGCCGCCGCGCCCACGCCCGAGCCGCCCGGCCCGCCGGCCAGGTAGACGATCGGCGGGCCGGGCCTGGCCGCCGTCGAGGGAAAGCGGACATAGCTGAGCTTGATCCGCCGCGAGCGGGGATCGCGGCGATCCTCGGGAACCTCGAAGACGCCGCGCTCGGCGTCGACCTCCTGGCCGCGCCAGCCCTTGAAGCGGAACGGGCCGGCCTTGGGCAGGTCGGCAGTAGGCGCGGCGGTCTGGGCCAGAGCCAGGCCGGGAAGGGCGAGGCCGGCGGCGGCGAGGATGGCGCGGCGATGAAGCGATGCATGGGTCATGCCCCCAGCTGAGCCGTTCGCGACGCCGCCGCCAGGCCGGTTCGGCCAACGGCGCCCGTGCGTCGGTGAATGGCGGCGCAACTCGGCGAACGGCGCCATACGGTGGGGCCATGTGGCGAATCCTGCTCTTCACCCTTCTCGTCGCGAGCCTGCCGGCCGTGGTCCGCGCCCAGCCTCAGGAGCCGGCCTGGCAGGCCTGCCGCGGCGTGGCCGGACCGGACGGACCGGTGCTGAGCGACTGCCGGCCGATCGCCGACGCAATCGATCCCCAGGGCCGCGAGCTTTGGATCCGCTCGACCCTCGACGCGCCGACCGACGATCGCCCCCGCGCCCTCTACGTAGCCGGCGTCGCCTCGTCACAGGCCTGGCTCAACGGCCGGCCGCTGGGCGCCAACGGCGAGCCCGGCGCGACGGCGCGGACCGAGGTCCCCGGCCGCTACCAGGTGGTGCTGCCGATCCGCGAGCCCCTGTGGCGGCCCGGAGAGAACACCCTGGTGCTGCACCTGTCGTCGTTCCACGGCGGCCTGCGCTTCGCCCGCCCGATCAGCGCCATCGGCGTCTGGCCCTATCCCTATCCGGACCGCGCGGCCTTCCTGGCGGCGGTCTTCGCGGCGACGGGCGCGCTGCTGGCGGCGGCCTTCGGCTTCGGCGTGATCCACGCCCTGCGCCGCACCGGCTCCAGCCTGATCCTGTCGGCCATGGCCGCGGTCGCGGCGCTGCAGGCCGTCGTCGAGAGCCTGCGGGCGCTGCTGAACTATCCCTATCCGCTGCACGCCTGGCGGATGAGCGCCATCTGGCTGCTGGCGGCGGCCTTCGCGGTCCTGCTGGCGGCCTATGCGGCCAGCCGGTTCCTGCCCAGGGGGCGCTGGCCGATGGTGGGCGCGGCGCTGGTCGTCGTCGGCGCCACGGCGCTGCTGCCGGGCTTCGACAGCAAGACGACCTGGGCGCTGATCCTCGGCGTGGCGCTGGCGGTCCTGCCGGTCGCCGCGGGCGTGCGCGGCAGGACGCCGGGCGCGCGCCCGGCCCTGGCCTATCTGGCGCTGTTCCTGGCCCTGGCCCTGGGCTTTCCCCAATGGCTGGCCGACTTTTCCTACTTCCTGCTCGCCGCGGGCCTGCTGCTGCCGCTGCTGGTGGTCGAGGTGGTGCGGCTGGGGCGCGACGACCAGGGCCGCGAGGCCGCCTTGACTAAGGCCGCCGGCCGGCCGGACCGACTGACCGTGGCGTCGGCCAAGGGCGTGGAGCTGGTGCCGATCGCCGACATCCTGGCCGTGGTCGGGGCCGACGACTATGTCGAGCTGCGGCTGGTCGGCGGCCGCAGCCTGCTGCACGCGGCCCGGCTCGACGGCCTGTCGGCCCAGCTGCCCGAGCGCTTCCTGCGCGTCCATCGGTCGGTGATCGCCAACCTCGCCCAGGCCCAGCGGCTGGAGCGCGACGGCGACCGCTGGCGGCTTCACCTGAGCGAAGGCGCGCCCCTGCCCGTCAGCCGCTCGCGCCAGCCCGCCCTGCGCGAGGCCCTGGACGCCGCGTCGGCCTGAGCGACGACATCATCCCGCGCCTGGCGATCGACGGGGCGCCGACGGCTGCGCACGGCTCCACCCATGCGAAAGTTGGCGATGTTTTATCACCCACACACATCAATCACAAAACTTGACGCTAACCACACACATGTCACAATCGTGACCTTATGGACCAGGGGGCAACCGTGCACACCGAAAAGGACGATGCGCGAGACCCGCAGCCCGAGTGGCTGGAACCGGGCGAGTACCTGAAGCTGGAAATGGCTCGCAAGGGCTATAGCGCCTCGGCGCTGGCCGAGAAGATCGGCCTGACCGCCCAATCGATCTACAACGTCACCGGCGCCACCAAGCGCCCGATCTCCGCCAGCCTGGCGCGCAAGCTGTGGCAGGAACTGGGCGGGTCCGTGGAGTTCTGGCTGGGAGACCGCTTTCCCAACCACGCCGCCGACCCCGCTGCCGCCGGCAAGGCGCGCCGAGCGGTGGGCATCCTGGTCGACCACCAGCTGGCGGCGCTGAACGGCGACGACGACAACGGCTTCATCATTTCGCCGCTCGACGACAGCCAGATCCAGGCCGCATCCGTCGACCTGAAGATGGGCCTCTTCGTCACCAGCGGGTTCGACCGGGTGCCCAAGGAACGCCGCCACTGCTTCTCGTGGTTTCTCCAGAACGAGCTGCATCCCGGCAAGTTCGACCCGCACACGCGCAAGCCCTACGAGGACCTGCGCGACCAGCACCGCATCGAATACGCCTCGGCCATCGAGCTGCCGCCCGGCAAGAGCACCATCGTGGTGGCCGCGCAGCACGTGCGTATGAGCCTGCGCTGCGTGGGCCTGCTGGGGCAGACGACGGAAGGCAACCTGCGCGGCCTGATCGTTCACTGCGGCCACCAGATCGACCCCGGCTTCAACGGCCCGCTGATCTTCCGCGTCAAGAACGACAGCGACGAGGCCATGACGCTGAGCCGGGGCGATCCGCTGGCCAGCATCACCATCGTGGCCCTGCCCGAGCCGGTCTCGAAGGGCTATCGCAAGAACCCCGAGAGCCAGATCCGCGGCGTCGTGAAGAAGCTGCAGCAGACCCTCGACAGGAACATCGCCAACAGCAGCAACGGCCCGGGCTGGACCATCACGTTCAAGGGCCGGGAATTCCCCGGCGTCGACCGCAGGAGCGCGCTGTCGGCCTTCTACGCCTGGATCAACGGCCAGCTGGCGAACAACGACGAGGCCATCTACGAGCTGCTCGCCGATACGCCGATCGACAGCGCCGACATCGCCAACCTGGGCGAGTTCCTGAAAGCCAATGCCGAGAAGGTCGAGACCACCCTCGCCCAGGCCGAAGCCGGCGGCCGGACGCTGTCGTTCGGCAACGCCGTCCACGCCCTCACCGGCACGCCCGCCAAGTCCATGGAGGCCTATCGGAACGTGTGCGCGCAGCTTCACAGCCTGACCTCGGACTAGGGTCTGTACTCAATTGGACGAGGGCAATGGGCTATCTGTTTCAATAGCTTATGGCAGTTGCCATCCCGGCCGTAGCGCAGCGGAGCGCCGGGATCTCGCACAGTTCAGAACCTGCCAACGTGGGAGATCCCGGCTCTACGGATCGCTGACGCGCTCCTCCGGCCGGGAAGACACGTTTCTTTGCACGCCAATTGAGTCCAGACCCTAGGGAAGGATCGCACGTCAGGTTTGTTTTTGTGTAATCTGCGCCGTTTTATCTTGAGTGAATACGAGTGTTAAGATATTGATGTTCTCACACCGTCGCATCGACAGGAGGGCACACCATGGCACAGAGGACATCCGCCCCGCTCACCGTCCGAACCTGGCCCGAGGAATGGCCCGAAGAGCCCATCCCGACCGGCGTCGACGTCGAGAAGGCCGCCGCCCTGGCGCTGGCCGCCGACGGCTTCGCCCGCTTCCACGTGCTCGGCACGGCGTATCCCGAGTACCTGCACCGGCTGCTCCTGCTCTTCGCGCAGAACCTGCGCGCGTCGCTGCAGCCCGACCCCTATGACAAGTCGGGCCTGCGCCACCGGCTCTACAGCGCCATGCTGTACCTGCCCGATCGGAACCTGCTGACGCCGATGGGGCGCGGCTACGACAGCGCCGACAGGCCGACCGCCAGCTACTTTCAACCGGCGGCCTACCAGCCCGAAGAGGGCGACAACGTGCGGGCGCTGGCCTCGCTGACCGAAGCGCAACTGGCCTCGCCGGCCCTCACCGAACTGGTCGCCGCCGACTATCGGATCGCGCTGCATTCGGGCGTGCTCCCCGCCTGCCCCGCCTACGGCGTCGGCATCCACCTCATCGCTCTCGAGCCGAAAGGCCGGCAACTGGCGGCGGTCACGCCGAACACGATCCACCGCGACGGCGAGCCGGTGACCTTCGCCCACCTGATGGGCAAGCGGAACGTCCACGGCGGCTGGAACGCCATCACCCGCCCCGAGCACGTCAACCGCCACCCCTCGGAGCTGCCCGACAGCGAGATCCTGGCGCGGTTCACGCTCGACGAGCCGGGCGAAAGCTATGTGGTCGACGACAGGACCGTGGCGCACTTCGTCGAGGGGGTCGGCCTGCAGAACCTCGACGAGCCGGGCCACCGCACGGTGGCGCTGATCGACTTCAGCCCGATGCGGCGGGCCCGGTCGAACGACCTGGACGCCATGTCGCCCGCCGAACGGCTCGACCTGCGACAGTAGCCCTCGCGAGCGCTCGCCCCCCGTCGGGGCGGGCGCATCGCCCCTCAGGGCCGCACCTCAACTGGGCGCTCAACAAGGCTTGTCATCCCGGCCGAAGGAGCGCGCCAGCGCTCCGCAGAGCCGGGATCTCCCACGGCGGCGGCATCGGAACGGCAGGAGATCCCGGCGCTCCGCTTCGCTGCGGCCGGGATGACAAACCCAGGATCGTCGAGACGCGCCCCTGGGGAGGCCTGCAGCCATCGAGGCCTGATGCTTCGGACCCTAGACGCGGCCCAGCCCCCGCATCGCCAGCCGCGCGGCCTCGCGCAGTTCGTCCTCGCCGCCGCCGCCGCGGGCGGCGACCTTGAGGCCCGAGCGCAGGGTCAGCAGCATGCGGGCGGCGGCCTGCGCGTCCAGGTCGGCGGCGAACTCGCCCGACGCGACCCCGTCCTTCACCCGCGCGGCGAAGGCGGCCAGCACCTGGGCGGCGGCCGCGTCGTTGACGGCGTTGACGTCGGGATCCGAGCGGCTGAACTCGACGATCGAGCCGACGCCCAGGCAGCCGCTCTCCAGTTCGTCGGCCGAGCCGAGGCCGGCCAGCAGCGCCGCCTCGATCGCCTCGGACGCCGGGCCCGGCCTGGCCAGCGCCGCCGCCATCCCGTCCAGCGAGCCGTCGGCGTAACGGCGCAGGGCCTCCAGGAACAGGCGGCGCTTGTCGCCGAACGCGCCGTAAAGGCTCTGGCGGCCGATGCCCATGCCCTCGATCAGGGCGCTGGTCGAGGCGGCCTCGTAGCCGTGGCGGGCGAACACCCTGATCGCGCTGGCGATCGCCTCGTCGCGATCGAATTCCGAAGGTCTGGCCATGCTCGCACCTTAGCGATCTTGATCGATCAGTCCAGAATTATTCTTGACCGATCGATCCGGAATGCACAGGTTATGGACCAATCAGTCCATAACGAGGTTTCCGAGATGACCGACAGCAGCTTCACTCCCCAATCCCCGGCCCTAGTGCTGGGCGGCTCGCGCGGCATGGGCGCGGCGATCGTGCGGCGCCTGGCCGCCGAGGGCCGCCCSGTCGCCTTCACCTACGCCGCCTCGCCTGGYCCCGCCGCCGCCCTGGCCGCCGAGGTCGAGGCGACGGGAGGAACCGCCCTGCCCCTCCAGGCCGACAGCGCCGACGCGCAAGCCGTGCGCGCCGCGATCGAGGCGGCCGTCGACCGTTTCGGCAAGCTGGGCGTGCTGGTGGTCAACGCCGGGGTGCTGAAGGCCGGGACCATCGACCAGTTCCCCCTGGCCGACTTCGACCACATGCTGGCGGTCAACGTGCGCGGCGTGTTCGCGGCCCTCCACCACGCCGTCCCGCACCTGGCGGACGGCGGCCGCGTGATCGTCATCGGCAGCAACACCGCCGGGCACATCGGCACGCCGGGCTCCAGCGTCTACGCCATGACCAAGGCGGCCGTCGCCCAGCTGGCGCGCGGCGCGGCCCTCGACCTCGCGCCCCGCAGGATCACCGTCAACACCATCCAGCCCGGCCCGATCGCCACCGACATGACCGCCGACCTGATGGACTACATCGCCCCGCGCCTGCCGCTGGGCCGCATCGGCGAGGCCGGCGAGGTCGCGGGCCTGGCGGCCTGGCTGGCGGGACCGGACGCCGGCTACGTGACGGGCGCGGCCCTGACGATCGACGGGGGATGGAGCGTTTAAGGTTTCCTCCCGACAGCTTGCCCGATGATCGTCGTTCGCCGTAAATCGAGGATCCATCCGCCCGCGGTCCGCGCCGCGCGCCCGGATGGATCCTCGGGGGAAGACGATGCTGGAACGCCTGCTGCTTTCGATGGTGGTCGCCGGGGGCGGCCTCGGCATGGCCCCGCCGCCGGCCGTCGCGCAGCCGGCGGGGGAGAAGCCCGTCTTCCTGGCCTGCTACGTCTTCAATCCCGGCCGCGACGTCTCGGCCATCGCCTTCATGCCCTATCAGACCACGGCGAGCGCGCTGAAGGGCGTCGATGTGGAGGCCAAGGCGGCCAAGACGGGCGTTCAGTCCGCCGCCCCTTACCGCACGGCCCGCTGCGCCCGGTTCGACACCGCCGACGAGGGCCTGCAATGGTATCGCCAGAGCGGCTACCACATGCTCAACCGGATGGGTTACCCCAAGGGCTTCTGGCCAGAGCCTGCCGCCGCCCCGCCCAAGCCGAGCGGCCCGCCCAAATGGGCGGTCTGCACGCTGGAGACCTCCGGCGGGGTCGGCACGAAGCTGGCGATGTTCGTGTTCGAGCCCTTCCAGGTGGCGGCGGCCAAGGCGCCGATCCCCCGCGACGTGGGCATGCTGTTCCACCACGAGGTCGGGGCCGGCACGGTGGTGAGCGGCTATCAGCCGTTCAACGGCAACGGCTCGGGTTCGTGCAACTACTATGACGACGAGGCGTCGGCCCGCGCCCGGCGCGACCGGTGGCTGCAGAACCGCGACTATGGGATCGTGAAGTTCGTCGCCTGGCGTCCGTCGGCCGACTTGACGGGGCTCGGCGCGGCCAGCGGGCCGGCCAGGGTGACCGGAACGGCCGGCGGCCCCGGCGATCCCAAAAGCACCAGCGGCGCCACCGTGACCAAGGCCGACACCTCGCTGCGCGAAGCCGGCAAGGCCTGGGACGAGCAGGTCAGGAAAACCCTCGCCGAAGAGGCCAGGAAGAAGGTGGAGCTGGCGGCGAGGAGCGTCCAGGCCGACACCAAGGGAAGGCAGGAGCTGGAAGCCTTCTTCAAGGCCCGCCGCGGCAACCGGGGCAACGCCCAATGAGCCGCGCCCTCCTCCTCAGCGCCGTCGCGACAGCGGCGATGGCCGCTTCGGCCCAGGCCCAGGTCATGACCGTCGATCTCGCGCCGCTGGCCGCCGCGCCGGCCGAGCAGCAGGCCGCATCGGTGCTGAAGGGCGGCGCGATCTGCATCAAACAGGGACCGCTGACGGGCGCGGAGATGCGCCGCGCCTTCACCACCGGCCAGGCCGACATCCGCCTGCGCGAGGAACTGAGCAAGGCCGGGGTGATGGTCAGCGCCCCGGGCGCGGGAGCCGTCAGGGTGGCGGGAACGGCCCGGGTGACCCTGGCCGACGCCTGCCTGCCCAACTACGGATTCGCCTCGATGAACGCCGTCAACGGCAAGGTCGAGGTCGCCGTGGAATGGACCCTGAGCGACCGGGCGAGCGGGGCCGAGATCGGCCGGCTGTCGACGCGCGAGGCGGTGGAGGTCAAGGGCGGGACGGGCGGCCTGGCCGGCCTGGTCGACGCGGCGATCACCGCCAACGCCCGGAGCCTGGCGGCCAATCCGGCGCTGCGTGCGGCCGCGGCCCGGCCACTGCTGGCCACGGCCAGGCCCGAGCCCGCGCCGCCGCGCGATCCGACGCTGCTGGTCCTGCCGCCCTGGCGCCAGTCGACCCAGAAGGCGCCCCTTGCGGTCACCGCGCCGCTGATCGTCGAAAGCGATCTCGACATGCTCGACAACCTCGACCAGTCCGAACACTTCGCCGTGCCGCTGGAGGCGGGCGAGACCCTGCGGCTGGAGGTGCAGGAGGCCGCGTCGAAGATCGCCATGGTCGTCGCCAACCCCGGCAACCGATACGTCGCCGGGACCCACCCGAGGAACCCGGAGCGTCAGCTGTCGGTGACGGCCAAGACGGCGGGAACCTATGTCGTCTCGGCCTGGACCAGCGGTGATCCGCCGGTCACGCCCTATCGGCTGAAGATCGACACCGACCGGCGACCGTACAAGCCCTGGTCGCCCCCGCCTGCGCCGGCGCCGCTCCCGACGATCGCCGCCGCCGCACCGACGCCCCGGGACCAGGCCGCCCCCAGAACGCCGGCGGCCCCGCCAGCGCCGCCGGCCAAGCCCGCTCCGCTCGCGCCCCTGCCCAAGCTCGTCCCGCCGCCGGGCGTGCTGGCCGCCGAGATCGGCAAGCCGGTGCAGCGGCCAGCCGGCAAGGTCGGCGCCTCGGTGGACCTCTTCGCCTTCATCGGCGAGGCCGGCGCGGTGCTGCAGGCCACGGCCGGCGCCGGCGGCGCGGGCGGGCTGTCGGTCACCCTCTACACGCCCGAGGGCGAGGCGATGATGGACGCCGATGGTGTCGACCAGACCGGGCTCAGCGCCATCCTGCCCAAGGACGGGGTCTATCTGCTGTCGGTGGGTCGCCAGAACGCGGCCAGACCCTACCGGCTGACCCTGACGGCCGAGACCCCCGACGTTTTCCAGTGGAGCCTGCGCGAGAACGCCGGCTACGAGGTCCTGGGCCCCAACGGGAAGGTCGCCTACTGGACCTGCTGGGCCGCGCCCGGCTCGGCCCTGACCTATGTCAGGCCGGGCGTCGGGGATGCGACGTTGAGGGTCTTCGCCGGCGGCGACGGCCGCTGGGACCTGCCGAGCGCGCCGGGCTACGGCTTCACGACGAAGCTCGTCGGCGGGGTGTTCGTCAGGACCTCCGACACCGGCAAGCTGGAGACCTGGTCGATCCGCGACGAGAAGGAGACCGGCGCCTATCGCGGCTACTTCTGCCAGTAGAGGCGCACCCCTACCCCTCGCCCGCCGGCGGCCAGACGCTGGCGGTGACGCCGCCGCCGTCGCGGTTGGCGATCTGGAGGCGGCCGCCGAAGCGCTTGAGCAGGCGGTCGGCGGTGGGGATGCCCAGGCCGAAGCCCCCGGTGTCGCGGGCGCGGGCGGCGTCGCCGCGGAAGAAGGGCTCGTAGATGCGGGCCAGCACCTCGTCGGTCAGGCCCGGCCCCTGGTCGAGCACCTCGATGCGCGGGCCTTCGGGACTTTCGGGATCGGGGGCCACAAGGCGCACCTTGGCCTTGCCGCCGAAGCGCACGGCGTTGTCGACCAGGCGGATCAGGGCCTGTTCCAGCGGGTCGCGGTGGGTGCTGACGGTCAGCGACTTGGGCCCCTCGTAGCGGGCGAGCTTGGGCCAGCGGGCGATCACCGCACGGATCAGGGCCGGCAGGTCGACGCTCTCGGCGGTGCTGGCGGCGTGCTGGGCGCGCAGCCAGGCCGACAGCGAGCGCAGCATCTCCTCCAGCTCGTCGACATTGCCGCCGACCAGGGCGCGGATGTCCTCGGGCTCGACATAGTCGGAAGCCAGCTTCAGGCGGGCCAGCGGCGTGCGCAGGTCGTGGCTGAGCGCCTCCATCGCCCGGGCCTGGTCCTCGATCAGGCCGGTGATGCGCTGCTGCATGTCGTTGAAGGCGCGGCCCAGTTCGGCCAGGTCGGTCGGCCCCTCGACCGCGACCGGCTGGGGCGGCCCCTCGCCCACCCGGCCGGCGGCCTCGGCCAGGCGGCGCAGCGGCTCGCCCAGCTGGCGCAGGGCGTAGGCGCCCAGCGCCACGCAGGCCAGCGAGAAGGCCAGGGTCGTGGCCACCGCGCGCAGGGCGATCGGCCAGGGCCGCGGGAAGTGGCGCGAGCGGAACGACAGCCAGCGGCCGTCGGAAAGCCCCATGACGCCGACGAGATCGCGGCCGTGGTCCGACTGGTCCTCGGACCACAGGCGCAGGGGCCGCCCGGCCAGGCCCGGCTCCCACTGGCGCACATAGCGGACGATGGCGTCGGCCTCGCCGGTCTGGGCGCGGGCCTGGGACGGCGCCAGCGGCGGGGCGGAAACGACCTCGGCCTCGAGGTAGCGCGAGGTCATCACCTGGTCGAGATCGGCCTGCGACAGGCGGCTGACGCGGTCGCCCACCACCAGCAGTTCGGCGATGCGGCGGGCGTGGTCCTCGCGCAGGGTCTGGCGGTCGATCGCCTGGTAGAAGGCGACGCTGGCCGCCAGCTGCACGAACACGATCGCCGCCACCACCAGGATGGAGCGGCCGATCAGGCCCCGGGGCCGCCGCAGAATGTCTCGCACCTTCGAAGCCATGGCCAAGGCTTACACAGGCGCGCGGCCGGGGGCCACTCCCGGTTGACGTCGTCCGACCAAGGACGTTGTCGGGACGGTCGCGCGCGACCGGAAAACCGGCCTAGCATGTCGTCGCTATCTCATTTTGAGAATATCTACGCACCACATACGTATTGGTACGTAGTAACCATGCGCTTTGTTTCGACAGTTTTGTCACGACCGATTAACGCTCATCCAGCACGATCGCCGCGAAATACGGAGGCGGGCGTGCGTTTGATCCAGTTCGACAGTATTGAGGCCCAGCGCCGCGTCGGCGGCCAGCTGGTGATCGGCTGCGTGGCGGCCAGCGCCGTGGTGGTTCCCATCGCCTGCCTGCTGACCGGCGCGCCGCTGCTGGCGCCGTCGCTGGCCTCGGCGGCCCTGGCGGTGCTGGTGCTGGCCGCCTACGGCCTGTGGCGCGACCGACTGGCCCAGCAGCTGTGCACGGCCCTGGCCCTGGTGGGGCAGGCGGCGATGTTCGTGCTGGCCTTCCAGGGCCATCCCCTCCAGGACGAGGCCCGCATGGCCTTCCTGGCGGCCCTGGCTTTGCTGGTGGCCTATGGCGACTGGCGGGTGGTGGCCCTCGGGGCGGGCGCCGTCATCGGCGTCGACCTCGTGGCCGCGGGCCTCTTCCCCCACCGCCTGGCGGCCGACGAGAGCCTGCTGGCGCTGGCCCTGCGCGCGGCCCTGACCGTGACCACCGCCTGGTCGCTGGTCTGGCTGACGGCCGGGGTCTCACGCCTGTTCGTCACCGTCAGCGCCCGCACGCAGGCCTCCGAGCGCGCCGCCCGCGCCGCCGACGAGGCCAACGCCGCGGCCCTGGCCGAGCGCGCCGCCGCCGACCGCGCCAACGCCGAGCGCGCGCGCCTGAAGGCGGCGATGGAGGCCGAGCAGACGGAGGTGGTCGAGCACCTGGCCCAGGCCCTGCGCCAACTGGCCGGGGGCGACCTGACCTCGCGGCTGGAGACCCGCTTCGCCGCCCAGTACGAGCCCCTGCGCCAGGACTTCAACGACGCGGTGGCCAAGCTGCGCGCGGCGCTGGGCGAGATCAGCGGCAACGCCGCCAGCATGAGCGCGGGCGTGGCCGAGATGAGCCGCGCCTCCGACGAACTGGCCAACCGCACCGAGGACCAGGCCGCCAGCCTGGTGGAGACCTCGACGGCGCTGGGCCAGATCACCGCCACCGTCAACGAGACCGCCGACAACGCCCGCAAGGCCAACGCCGCGGCCGCCCGCGCCCGCGAGGAGGCCGAGCGCTCCGATCCCGTCGTCACCGAGGCGGTCGAGGCCATGACCCTGATCGAGACCTCGTCGGGCCAGATCGGCCAGATCATCGGGGTGATCGACGAGATCGCCTTCCAGACCAACCTTCTGGCGCTGAACGCCGGGGTCGAGGCGGCCCGGGCCGGCGATGCAGGCAAGGGCTTCGCCGTCGTCGCCCAGGAAGTGCGGGCGCTGGCCCAGCGCAGCGCCGACGCCGCCCGCGAGATCAAGGCCCTGGTGGCCGTCTCGGGCGACCAGGTGGCCGCCGGGGTCGAGCGTGTGGGCAAGACGCGCGAGGCCCTGCAGCGCATCGTCGCCCGCGTGGCCGAGATCGACACCCAGATCGACGCCATCGCCCGCTCGGCCGCCGACCAGGCCTCCAACCTGGGCGAGGTCAACACCACCATGGGCGCGATGGACCGCGTGGTGCAGCAGAACGCGGCCATGGTCGAGGAGACCACCGCGGCCGCCCACGCCCTGAAGTCGGAAGCCGCCGAACTGGCCGACCGCATCGGCCTGTTCCGCACCCGCGAGGCGGCCGCCCCCTCCAGCCAGCGGGCCGCCTGATGACGGCCAAGGTCGCCGAGTTCACGCCCACCGACCTGATCAAGCTGTTCGCCGCCACCTGGCTGCCGCTGTGCGAACGGCTGGAAACCGCCGGCGTGCTCGACCGCGCGACCCTGGCCGACGACATGGCGCTGTATGTGGCGCCGGGCGAGGCCACCGCCAGCGCGGCCATGGTCGAGGCGCTGCAGATCGTGCTGCGCCGGCCCAGGCCGCAGCCGGGACCCCAGTCCGGCCCGAAGCGCGAGCCGGCGTTGCGAGTGATCGCGGGGGGATTGGGGTAATTCTTGCTCCCTCTCCCAAAGGGAGAGGGAGGGGCCCGCCGCGACGCGGTGGGAGGGTGAGGGGTTACGAGGTCGGACGATGCGCCGGCGCTCCGTCTGGCGCCGTAACCCCTCACCCCAGCCCTCTCCCTCTGGGAGAGGGAGCCCTCGACCCTACCCCTTCGGCGGGGCCTCGACCTCGGAATAGGCCAGCACGGCGGGCGGCAGGCGCAGGCCCTGGACCTGGATGGCGGCGACGGCGGCGTTCAGGTCGGCGAGTTCGGCGGCGGTGAAGGCCACTGCGGCCGCGCCGACGTTCTGCAGCATGTGCGCCATCTGGGTGGTTCCCGGGATCGGCACGATCCAGGGCCGCTGGGCCCGCAGCCAGGCCAGGGCGACCTGGCCGGGCGCGCAGTTCTTGCGACGGGCCCAGTCCTTGACCAGCGTCACCAGCGCCAGGTTGGCCGGCAGGTTCTCGGGCGCGAACCGGCCCTCGAGCTTGCGGATGTCGCCGTCGGCGTAGCGGGTGCGCTCGTCGATCGCGCCGTTCAGGAAACCCACGCCCAGCGGGCTCCAGCAGACCAGGCCGATCCCCAGCTCCTCGCAGGCCTTCAGCACCCAGGCCTCCGGCCCGCGCCACAGCATCGAATATTCGTTCTGGACGGCCGCCAGCGGCAGTTCCGCATGGGCGCGGCGCAGGGTCTGCGGCCCCATCTCGCACAGGCCCCAGTGCAGCACCTTGCCCTGCGCCACCAGGTCCTTGACCGCCCCGGCCACGTCCTCGATCGGCACCGCCGGGTCAACGCGGTGCTGGTAGAGCAGGTCGATGCGGTCGGTGCGCAGGCGCCTCAGCATGCCCTCGACCGCCAGCTTGATGTGCTCGGGCCGGCTGTTGAGGCCAGGACCGCGGGCGCCGGTTTCCAGGTCGATGTTCCAGCCGAACTTGCTGGCGATCACCACCTCGTCGCGGAACGGAGCCACGCCCTCGCCCAGGATGCGCTCGACCTCGTGCGGGCCATAGGCCTCGGCGGCGTCGAAGAAGGTGACGCCCTGGTCGCGGGCCTTGCGGATGATGTCGATCATCTCGGGCCGGTAGGGGATGGTGGTCTGGTAGGTGCGGCTCATGTTCTGGACGCCCAGGCCCAGGCCCGAGACCTCCAGCCTGCCCAGCCGGCGGCGGTCGAGAGCCGGGGCGGGCTGGGCCGCCTGGGCCGCCCCGGCCGGGGTTCCGCTCGCCGCCAGGGCCGCCGGCGCGGCCAGCCCCAGGGCCAGCAGGCCGCGACGATCCACGCCCGCGCGCTTGTCTTGCTCGCTCATTCTCGCCTCGCTCAGCGGTTGGTCTTGGACAGGGAATCCTCGGGCAGGCGCGCGCCCTGGATGGTGATCTTCGCCGCCGCGCCGGCGATGCGGGTCAGGTCGGCGCCGCTCAGTTCGACCTGCGCCGCGCCCAGGTTCTCGGCCAGGCGGGGCAGCTTGGTGGTGCCCGGGATCGGCACGATCCACGGCTTCTGCGCCAGCAGCCAGGCCAGGGCGATCTGGGCGGGCGTCGCGCCCTTCTCGGCGGCGATGGCCTTCAAGAGGTCAACCAGCGCCATGTTGGCGGCGCGGGCCTGCTCGGTGAAGCGCGGCGAGATCGCCCGGAAGTCGCCCTCCCCCAGCTTCGTGGTCGTGTCGATCTTGCCGGTCAGGAAGCCGGCGCCCAGCGGGCTGAACGGCACGAAGCCGACGCCCAGTTCCTCGCACGCGGCCAGGACGCCGTTGTCCTCCACGTCGCGGGTCCACAGCGAGTACTCGTTCTGCAGGGCCGTCACCGGCTGCACGGCATGGGCGCGCCGCAGCGAGGCCAGGCTAGGCTCGGACAGGCCGAAATGGGCGACCTTGCCCTCGCCGATCAGGTCCTTCACCGCCCCGGCCACGTCCTCCATCGGCACGTCGGGATCGACGCGGTGCTGGTAGAGCAGGTCGATGCGGTCGGTGCGCAGGCGCTTCAGCTGGGCCTCGACCACCGCCTTGATGTGGTCGGGACGGCTGTTGAGCCCGCCGCTGCGCATGCCGGTCTCCATGTCGACGTCGAAGCCGAACTTGGTGGCGATGACCACCTCGTGGCGGAAGGGCGCGACGGCCACGCCCAGCAGGGCCTCGTTGGCGAAGGGCCCATAGACCTCTGCGGTGTCGAAAAAGGTGACGCCCGCCTCGAAGGCGGCGCGGATCACCGCCACGGCCTCGTCGCGCGGCGTCGCCGGGCCGTAACCCGAACTGAGGCCCATGCAGCCGTAGCCGAGGGCCGAGACTTTCAGGCCCTGGCCCAGTTTGCGCTTCTGCATCTTTGCTCTCCTCAAGGATTGGTCGCGCGGGGCCGGGCCTTGGCCAGCCACTCACGGACCTGGTTCATGGTGCGGCGCTCCTGGTCGGCCTCCATCGAGACGGCTGGTTCGAAGCGCGCCTGGGGCGCATCGGCCCGCAGCACCGAAAGGCTGTCGCCCAGGCCGTAGCCGCCGTGGGTGACGAAGGGGCGGACGGTCTTGCCGGTCAGGTCGTGGGCGGCCAGGAAGGCGCGGACCGGCGGCGGGACGCTCTGGCCCCAGACCGGAAAGCCCAGCCACACCACATCGTAGGCCGAGAGGTCCGCGACCCGGCCGGCCAGTTCGGGCCGGAAGCCGGCCTCGCGCTCGCGGCTGGCCTGGGCGACCGTCTGCTCGTAGTCGTCGGGATAGGGCCGCGCGGGCCGGATCTCGAACAGGTCGGCGGGCAGTTCGCGCTGCAGCTGGCCGGCGATCACCCGGGTGTTTCCCGAGCGGCTGAAATAGACGACCAGCGTGCGGGCCTGGCCGGACGGCCGGGTCGCCTCGGCCCCGCAGGCGCCGGCGGCCAGCATCATCGCGCCCAACATCATGGTGGTTGGCGCGCCGATCGCGGCGCGGCGGGAGACGCGGGTCATGCGCGGCTCTCCGGGACGTCGGACGACATGCGGATCATGGGCGGGCTCCTGGCTGCGGCAAACGCGGAGCCCCCGGCGCCTTCGCACGGGAGGAAGATAGTCCTGGCCCGTTCACATCATTAGACGCGATAATCGCCATGTCGTTTTTAGCAGGACTTACAAATGGCCATGCGTCTCGATGACCTCGCCGCCTTCGCCCTGGTGGCCAGGGAGCGCAGCTTCACCCGGGCCGGCGCCAAGCTGGGCGTCTCGGCCTCGGCGCTGAGCCAGACGATCAAGGGCCTGGAGGGGCGGCTGGGCCTGCGGCTGCTGGCCCGCACCACCCGCAGCGTGGCGGCGACCGAGGCCGGCGAGCGCCTGCTGGCGACCCTGGCCCCGCGGCTGGAGGAGATCGAGCAGGCGCTGGCCGCCCTCAGCGACCTGCGCGAGAAGCCGGCGGGCACGATCCGCATCACCGCCGGCGAGCACGCCGCCCAGTCGGCCCTGCAGCCGGGCCTGGCCAGACTGCTGCCGGACTATCCCGACATCCGGGTCGAGATCACCGTCGACTACGGCCTGGTGGACATCGTCGCCGAAGGCTTCGACGCCGGCGTGCGGCTGGGCGAGCAGGTGGCCAAGGACATGATCGCCCTGCGCATCGGCCCCGACCTGCGGATGGCCGTGGTCGGCTCGCCGGCCTATTTCGCCGCCCGGCCGCACCCGCTGACGCCGCAGGACCTGACCGAGCACAACTGCATCAACATGCGCCTGCCCACCTATGGCGGCCTGTTCGCCTGGGAGTTCGAGAAGGACGGCCGCGAGGTCAAGGTGCGCGTCGACGGCCAGCTGGTGGTCAACACCATCCGCCAGCGGCTGGACGGCGCGCTGCAGGGACTGGGCCTGGCCTACATGCCCCAGGACGTCGCCGCGCCCCACCTGGCCAGCGGCGACCTGGTGCGAGTGCTGGAGGACTGGTGCGAGCCGTTCTCCGGCTACCACCTCTATTATCCCAGCCGCCGGCACGCCTCGCCGGCCTTCTCGAAACTGGCCGAGGCCCTGCGCTGGCGGGGCGGCTGATAGAGATCTAGGCCCGAAAAACCTGCGTTCAAGAATTGGCGGGCGGCGAAATATGCGCAGTCTGCGGGGTCTTCTTCAGCGGAGGCGACCCGGCATGAGCACGACCTACTATCACGGCACGAAGGCGGATCTGGCGACCGGCGACCTGATCGAGGCCGGCAGGGTCTCGAACTACGGCGCGCGCAGGGCCGCGGCCTTCGTCTACTTCGCCGCCACGCTGGGCGCGGCGACCTGGGGCGCGGAGCTGGCCCTGGGCAAGGGGCGCGAGCGGATCTACGTGGTCGAGCCGACCGGGCCGTTCGAGGACGATCCCAACGTCACCGACAAGAAGTTCCCCGGCAATCCGACCAGGTCGTACCGCACCCGCGACCCGCTGCGGATCGTCGGCGAGGTCGAAGGCTGGACCGGCCATCCGCCCGAGCAGCTGGCGGCCATGCGCGCGCACCTGGAAACGCTGAAACAGCAGGGGATCGAGGCGATCGAGGACTGAGGGGGATCACCCGCCGCCCCAACAATCCGACTTTCCCCGCGACGGCGGGGACGCTCGGTTGGACATAGCGGACGTTGCTGGGTTTGGAGCCCCTACCCCCGCCCCGTCTCGCCCAGCACCTTGCACAGGGCGGCGGCCAGGATTTCCCAGGGCTCGCCCGGTTCGGGGTCGAGGCGGGCGCGGATGTCGCGGGCCAGGGCCTGGGGGTCGAGGGCGCCGGCGGCTTCGAGCGAGCGGCACAGCGGCAGGTAGGTGGCGGCGAACAGGCGCACGATGTCCTCGCCGGTGAAGGTCGGCACGTCGGGGCCGTGCGGGTGGTCGGGGCCGGCGGGGGACATCGTGGGGGCTCAACTCCGGGAACTGGCCGCCGCTGCTGCCTGAAGATCGCCGGTCGCGCCTTGATCCGGATCAAGGCCGCCCGCCGCGCGGCGTGGGACCTGCCCGCACGAGGAGGAGGCCGCCCATGCCCAATGACGTTCGATCGACGCTCGCCCGCCATCACCTGGACGTCGGCGCCGACTACGTGCTGCGCAGCGCGGGCCTGCTGTCGTCGGTGTTCGACGGCGACATCATGCGGGGCCTGGTGTTCCTGACCGCCCTGCGGCTATCGGCCCACGCCCCGCAGGACGCGCTGGGCGAGCAGCCCGTGCGGCTGACGGCGATCGCCCGGTCGCTGGGCCTGCCGATCGAGACCACCCGCCGCCACCTGCTGAAGCTGCAGCGCGACGGCTTCACGGTGCGCGCGGCCGGCGGCGGGGTGATCGCGCGCATTCCCGAACGCCCCGACATCGCCGAGGCCATGGCCGCCAACAGCGCCAACCTCGCCCGGCTGGCCGCCACGCTGGAGGCGCCGGCGGGCTGAGGGCAACCCCGGCGGGCCTCGCCCGTTCCGCCCGGACGCAAGGCAGGCGCGAGGACGGGATGAGAAACGGGATCGGACGGACGCGCGGCGGGGCGCTGGCCATCGTCGCGCTGCTGCTGGCGGCCTGCGCGGCCAGTCCCGAGGAGCAGGCCCGGCGTTCGATCGAAAGCGGCCAGGCCGTCCGCGAGATCCAGGCCCATTTCGACAAGGACCCGCGGGGCCAGTGCGCGGCCGTGCTGACCGGCGCCGCGCCGATCCAGATCAGCGACCGCACCGCAAGGCTCGACACCGTGCGCGCCCTGGTCGAGACGGGCCTGCTGGCGGCCGTTCCCGGCGCGCCGGAGGGCGAGACGCGCCTTGAGCCCACCGCCAGGGCCCGCCCCTTCTGGCGCGAGCGCCAGCGCGGAACCGTCGGGCCGCCCAGCGCCGAACTGTGCTACGCCCGCCGGCGGATCACCCGCGCCTGGCTGGTGGGCGAGGACGGCAAGACCCTGAACTTCGCCTACCGCCTGGAGGCCGCGCCCGACTGGGCCCGCGATCGGCGCATGCAGGCGGCCTTCCCGTTCCTGGCGCCGGCCCTGTCGCAGGAGATGGTCGCCACCGGCATCGCCCCGTTCCGCGAAGGCCGCTGGTTCCTCGACCTCGCCGACGAGGGGATCACCCTGCCCGGCCAGGACGAAGGCTTCTACGCCTGCCCCGACGGACGCGAGACGCCGGATCCGGGGTGCGGGGGATAGAGGGGCGCGGCGCCACTATTGAGACGCCTGTGAAAAACGATACATCCCTTGCGCGCATCGCCGCCCGAACCTGCCCGCCGCCCGAGGGGGGCGTTTGGGGGACGAAGAAAGACGATGCGGACGCGTGCATCCACGATCGGCCGGCTGGGCGCGGCCGCCGCGATGCTGCTCGGGCTGGGCGCGGCCTGGCCGGGCGGGACCTACACCCAGAGCGCGGGACCCGAGAGGGCCTTCATCGTGCCGATGGGCCACGAATGGATCACCCGCCTGGCGGCGATGGAGGTGCTGGGCGCGCCGTCGTCGGCCGCCCCGGACAAGCCTGATCCCCATGATCCCCGCCGGAACTGGGCGTACGGCAAGGGCCTGGCCTGGAACCCCAAGGTGGACGCCGGCGCGGCGCCGGCCGAGGCCGCCCGCATCCGCGGCCACAAGGTTTCCGACAGCCGCTACGCCTCGCACTACAAGGCCGTCTACGACGCCGTCATCGGCGAGCGCTGGGTGGACCTGGCGGGCCATCGGGTGGGCGTGACCCAGTTCGCCAACCGCTGCTGGACCGCCGTGGCCCAGGAGGCCGCCGAGGCCCAGTACGACCACTTCATGCGCCGCTACGACGACGCCGGCCCCGACGGCGGCGTGCGCGCGGCCAGGGAGTCGCAGGCCCGGTTCGTGGACTATTTCGTCGCCGCCGCCACCGCCCCCAAGACCATGATCCGGGTCCAGGACGGCGGGGCGACCACCCAGGCCCAGACGGTCGACAGGAACTATTTCCTGTTCGGTCGCGCCGTGCACCTGTTCCAGGACTCGTTCAGTTCCGAACACACCGTGCGGATCGCCGAGGACAACTATGTGCGGATCCGCCAGGTCAAGAGCTACGCCTGCGCCAAGGGCGCCGAGCAGCACAGCCACTCCAAGGCCGAGATCGTGCTCAGGCCCAAGAGCGGCGACGTGATCTGGACGGCCGCCGAACGCCGGGCCCCGGGCTGGAGCAGCTACACCCCCAGCAACATGAAGCCGACCGCCCTGGTGGCCACCGAGGCCAGCCGCGACCTGTGGGCGGCCTTCATCCGCACCATGGCTCTGCCCCAGGCCCAGCGCGAGGCCGCCGCGCGGGCCGAGGCGCAGACCCTGGTCGCCCACTGGCTGAGCTTCGACGAGGCCGAGATGCGCGGCTGGTACGACGATCCGGCCCGGCGTGACGCCACCTATGTCCTGGACGACGGCCAGACGGGCAAGGGCAAGACCCAGGCCCAGTGYATGGAGGGGGTCAAGCGCGGCTACAGCCAGGCTTCCTACATCGCCGAGCTGAAGGAGGACCAGCGCGTGTGCCTCTACAACGTGCTGCCCGAGATCGGCTACGAGGACCAGTTCGATCCCCAGACCCAGGTCTGGTACGCATGGCGCTGGCGCAACGCCGCGAGGCTGCAGACGCCGCCTGCCGGCTGGCGGCCCACGCCCCGCCCGGCCGACACCTCGACCCGCGTGCGCCTGCAGAGCGTGGCCAACGGCCGCTACGTGGTCGCGCCCGTCTGGAGCAGCAACGAGACCCCGGTCTACGCCCGCGAAGGCGCGCCGCTGGAGTTTTCGATGGTGGGTCCGCAGAGCCACGCGATGTTCCGCTCGGTCGACGATCCGGGCCTGTTCCTCGACTACCGGACCAGCGGCGCAATGATGCTGTTCGCCCGTCCGGTCCGGCAGCCGCCCGCCTACGGCCTGGCGCCGGCCGGCCCGGGCTGGTCGATGCGCGAGACCAGCTGGAACCAGTACGTCTGGCTGAACGGCGATCGCCCCTATCTCAACCGCCAGGGCGACCCGAAGACCCCTGAGGCCCAGTGGCGGATCGAGGGGTTGCGGTAGCAGGAGGCGGGCGGCGGGCCCTAGGATCTGCACTAAATTGGACGAGGGTAATTATTTATCAGTTTCAATAGTTTATAGTAGTTGTCATCCCGGCCGCAGCGCAGCGGAGCGCCGGGATCTCCCACAGTTCAGAACCTGCCGACGTGGGAGATCCCGGCTCTACGGATCGCTGACGCGCTCCTCCGGCCGGGAAGACACGTTTCTTTGCACGCCAATTGAGTCCAGACCCTAGGCCGTCGCCGCCGCCATCACCCTAAGCTCGTAGATCACCACCGGCTTGCCCTCGGCCTCGATGCGCACGCGGGCCGGGGCGGATCCGGGCGGCAGCGGCAGGTCGACGGTGAAGAAGCCGTCGCGCTTGCCGGCCGGGGTGGCGAAGGTTCCGATCGGCGCGCCGTCGGCCAGCACCTTGGCCGACTGGGCCGCGTCGGCGCCCCAGTAGACCAGCTGCAGCACCAGCGGGCCGGCGCGGCGGGCCAGCGTGGCTTCCAGCCAGCCGCCGCCGGGGTTCAGCTTGCGGCCGCTGCGGCCGTTCAGCTGGATGATCTCGCCGTTTGCGGCCGCGACCTTGTGGTCGACCTCGGGCTGCTGCTCGCCCAGATAGACGGTGTCGACGCTGCGGGCGGCGGTGTCGATCCGCGCCCGCTCGGCCGCCAGGAAGGCCTGGCCCTCGCCCGCCCAGCGGGCCTTGGTGAACACCGGGGCGTAGACGGCCGTGCGGTTGTCGTACTGGTTGAAGAAGGGGGCGAACACCACGCTCTCGCCCTGGGCCGTGCGGGCGGCGTAGGTGTGAGGCAGCTTGCCCACCTGGCGCAGCAGGCCCGCGGCCGGCCCGTCGCCGACCAGGGCCGGCGCGGCCTTCTCGAACGGACGGTCGGCCAGGCCCACGTCGGCGGCCAGCACCAGCGGCCCCGAGACGAAGGCCACCAGGTTGGGATCGTCCGGCGTCGGCTCGGCCCGCAGCGTCATCGGCAGGGAAAGCTCGATCCGGTCGCCGGCCTTCCAGCGGCGCGACAGCCGGGCATAACCGTCGGGGCCGCCCCGGCCGGCCGGCTTGCCGTTCACCAGGATCGCCGGCCGGGCGCACCAGGCCGGCAGGCGCACGGCGATCTCACGCTCGCCGGCGGGGGCGCGCACGAGGGTCAGCCGCACCTGGTCTCGCCTCGGGTACTCGGTGTCCAGGTCGATGGTGAAATCGCCGTCCGGCAAGTCGAGCTTCGAGGGGATGAAGAGATTGAGATAGAGCGCGCCGTCGCCGCCCTTCCACCAGATGCTGTCGGCGTGCTTGGCGTGGCTTTCCATGCCCGAGCCGACGCAGCACCAGAAGCTGTCCTCGTAGGTGGAATAGCTGCGCCGCCCGCCCGCGGCCATCGGCATGAAGTAGACGAAGCGGCCGTCGCCCGGCCGCTGGTGGGCCATGATGTGGTTCAGCTGGGCGCGCTCGTAATAGTCGAACAGGGCCCCGTCGGGCTTCCAGCTCCACAGGTGGCGGGTCAGCTTCAGCATGTTGTAGCTGTTGCAGGCCTCGCAGGTGGTCTCGGCCATGTGGCGGGCGATCTGGCCCGGCTTGCCGAAGTGCTCGCGGTCGGAATTGCCGCCGATGACATAGCTGTGGTCGCGGGTCACGACCCGGTGGAAGAAGCGCGCGGCGGTCGCCTCGCCGGGGTCGTCGCCGGCGACTTCATGAAGCCGCGCCAGGCCGATGACCTTGGGGATCTGGGTGTTGGCGTGCAGGCCGGCCAGCTCGTCGCGCTCGGCGGCGATCGGATCCAGCACGGCCTTGTGGCGCAGGCGGCGGGCGACCTTCAGCCAGCGCGCATCGCCGGTCAGGGCGTAGGTCTGGGCGTAGGCCTCGTTGATGCCGCCGTGCTCGGTGACGAGGATCTTCTGCACCTGCTCGTCGGAGAGGCCGTCGATCACCCCGGCGAAATAGCCGGCCAGGCCGACCGCCACGTCCAGCGCGCCGGGCGTGGCGGCCAGCTCATGGGCGTCCAGCAGGCCCGCATGCACCTTGTGCCAGGTGTAGACCGGCACCCAGCCGTCGTTGAGGCTGAAGCGCGAAGACCGGATGTCGCCTCGCCGCAGTTCCTCGAACACCTGCTTGCCGCCGACCGGATCGTCCTGGCCCCAGCGGGTGGTTCCGCCGACATAGCCGTCGCCGTGGGCGGCCTGCACGCGGGCCAGTTCGGCGACCGTGTAGGCCAGGCGCTCGCGCAGCTGCGGATCGCCGGTGTTGGCCACCTGCAGCGCGCAGGCCGTCAGCCAGTGGCCCAGGGTGTGGCCGGCGATGCTCTGGGCCTCCCAGCCGCCATAGACCGGCGCCTTGACCGGCAGGCCCGCGCCCTTGTGGAAGTTGTGCAGCAGCCGGTCGGGCGAAAGCGAGACCAGATAGGCGCGGTTGGCCGCCTGGGCCTGGGCGAAGATCGACGGCGTCAGGGTCACGTGACGCGCGGCCACGGGCCGGGCGACGACGCGAGCGGGGTCCACGGCCAGGGGCGCGGCGACGGCGGCCCCGCCGGCGAAGGCCAGCGCGGTGGAAGCCAGCAGGAACCCCCGGCGGGTCGCCATGCCCCTCGTCGCGTCGTTCCCCGCCATGCTCCACCCCAAAGCTATTTGTCAGACAATTAGCCGGAAGAGAGCATGGGCGGCGGCGGGGCTCAAGGGGGCGGGGTGATCGGCCATGGCGCGATTGACGTAACAATGTTATATCAATGGTTGAGTTTTCTTCGGCCGGGGGGCGGGAAAATGCGCAACGCGATTTCGATGGCGGCGGCGGGGCTGGCCCTGCTGCTGGCGGGTCCGGTTCAGGCCCAGGCGCCGCCCGCGCCCCAGGCCATCGAATGGCGGATCCTTGACCGGATCAGGGTGCTGGACAGGCCCGACCTTTCGGAAGCGACCTCAGTCTCGCTGCCGCCGACGCCCGACTTCTACGGAAGCTTCGTGGCCGCCCACCAGCCCGGCGAGGCCGCCGCTCGCGCCCTTCGGGACCGCACCGGCGGCCTGGAAGATCGTATCGAGGCGGCCCGGACCACGTTCATCCAGGCGCGCAACACCTTCGAACTGCGCGCGCCCGGCGGCTATTCCGGCGCCTGCGCCTGGACGATCGCGGGCGAGACCATCCCGGCGCGGCCGTGCGCCGAGCCCCTGCTGGTGAAACGCGACGTACGGCTCGACGCCGACAACCGCTTCGCCGTAGCCGTCTCGGACGGGGCCGGCAGGCGGGCCGACGCCGCCATCGCGCCCACGATCACCATCCTGGCGGGCCTGGGCGACTCCTACGCCTCGGGCGAGGGTAACCCCGACATTCCGACGGATCTGGGCAAGGTCGCCTGGAGCGCCATCGGCACGAACCAGCGGCTGAACAGCGCCGCCACCGCCGGCGCGTTGGGCAAGGCGGCCTGGACCGATCGCGGCTGCCACCGCTCGGCCTACAACGCCCAGTACATGGCCGCCTATCGCCGGGCCGCCTCGCGCCCACAGGAACTGACGGCGTTCATCCATCTCAGCTGCTCGGGCGCCAGCATCTACAACGGCGTGCTGGTGCCCCAGGAGGGCCTGCCGGGAACGGGCAAGAACGCCAGGTTCTCGCAGCTTCAGCAACTTGAGCTGATCCGTTGCCCGTCGGCGGTCGGGACGCCGGTAGACCTGGCCCCCGCGCGGGGGTGGAGAAACAAACGCAGGCATGACCCCGTCCCGCCCCAGCTGGCCCCCTGCCCGGCGGACCGGCTGCCGATCCATGGCCTGATGCTGTCGGCCGGCGGCAACGACATCGGCTTTTCGGGCGTGATCGCCTGGGCGCTGCTGCCCGAGGGCTACAAGGGCACGCCCGCCGAGCTGGGACTGCGCCTCCTCGACGGCGCCGTCGTCTGCCCGGCGCAAATGGATGAAGACCGGTGCCGCAAGCGGTCCTCCGCCAACGACCATATTCTCGGCGGAGGCAAGGAGGTCGGGCTGAAGGCGCTGTACGACGACCTCCAGCGGGCGCTGGACCGGGTCGAAATCCCCGGGTCGTCGGTGGTTCAGAGCAGCTATCCCAATCCGCTGCATTCGCAGCTGTTCGTCTCGGACAACAAGCACTGCCCGCTGCTGCGCAACGACGACGCCAGGCCCCTGGGCCTGCCCAGGAACCGGTACGGCAACCTGCTGGTCTCGGCGGGGAACGAGGCCGCGCTCGGCCAAGTCTCCATGAAGCAGGTCGGCGGTCTCGCGGGCAAGCTGCTGAACCTGGCCTTTTCGCCGAAGGCCGCCCAACGCGGCTTCCAGTTTCGGATCGCGGAAACCGAGGCCTTCTCGATCGAGAGATACGCCGTCGCCCCCCTCAATACGCTGATCGAGGCCGCGCCGGCCGGCTGGCGCGTGGCCGGGGCTTCCGATCTGGCGGCGCTAAGGGGATGGTGCGCGACGGACGGTCCGGCGGCTCCAGCCGCGCGCACCGAGGCCGACMAGCTGTCGCTGGCCTGGCAGGCCACCGGAAACGGCAGGACCTATGCGCTGCGCATCAAGGATCCGGGTCCCTGGCGGCCGTATGATCCTCGCCAGCGCCTGTTCCGGACGCCCAACGACAGCTACCTGACCCAGTGGGACGGCGACAGCAACATCGCCCTGCTGGGCATGTATCACCCCACCGCCGAGCTCCACGCCCTGATGAGCGAGCGCATAGCGGCCGAACTGGGCCGCTAGCCTCCCCCACTTAACCAAAAACCGACGTTTCGTGGTCATGGTGGAACCCGACAGCTTCCGGCCGCCTTCGGTTGGGAGCCTGGGGGTTTGAGGACTTGGGTTTCGGCCGCTTCGACATCGCGAGCGATCGCGCGGCGCTGTGGCGTCGCTGGCGTCGGCCGGCGGGGCTGACGTTCGCCTATGTGGCGTCGATGGCCTACAGCCTGTTCCTGACCGGGGCGGCGCAGGAGATCGCCACCATCTGGACGGCCAACGCCGTCATCATCGCCGGCCTGATGACCCTGGACCGCCAGCGCGGCGCGGTGCTGCTGGCGGTGACCACCGTGCTGCACCTGGCGCTGAGCCTGACCACCAGCAGCAGCAGCGCCTTCGCCCTGGCCGTGACCATCCTCGACGGCGTGCAGATCGCCGCCACGGCGGCCGCCCTGCGGCTGCTGCGGCTGCCTGGCAAGGTGCGCAGCATGCGCGGCCTGCTGGTGCTGACGGCGGTGTCGGCGGTGTTCACGGCAGTGACCTCGATCGCCGTCAACGGCGTGGCCTCGCTGGCCGAGGGCGGCGGCTTCTGGACCGGCTGGAGCGGCTGGACCACCAGCAACGTCCTGGGCGTGGCCATCGCCCTGCCGACCATCCTGATCCTTCTGGACCGCCGCCACGCCGAGGCCTTCCCCGTGCGCGGCTGGCTGGAGCCGGCCGCCGGCCTGGCGGTGATCGCCGCGGTGTCTTGGACGGTGTTCACCGGCCCGCCGCAGATGCGGGTGCTGGTGTTCGCGCCGGTGCTGCTGGCGGCGTTCCGCGGCGGCCCCCGCGCGGCGGCCCTGTCGGTGATGGCCGCCCTGGCCTTCGCCATCCCCGCCGTGCTGTCGATCGTGGGCCTGGACCCCAAGGCCGCGGCCGAGCCGATGCGCCACCTGCTGCTGTTCCACGTCGTGCTCTATGCGGTGAGCATGGCCGCGGCCCTGGCGCTGAGCCGCCAGACCCGGCTGTCGGCCCTGCTGGTGCGCCGCCAGGCCGCCGCCCGCGCCGCCCAGGCCCGCGCCCAGGCCGCCAACGCCGCCAAGTCGGACTTCCTGGCGACCATCAGCCACGAGATCCGCACCCCGCTGAACAGCATCCTCGGTTTCGCCGCCCTGGTGGCCGAGGACGCCGACCTGTCGCCCGAGAACCGCCGCCGCCTCGACCTGGTCGGACGCGCCGGCCGCTCGCTGGCTGAAATCGTCAGCGACCTGCTCGACTTCGCGAAAGTCGAGGCCGGTCGCCTGGAGCTTGTCCTGACCCCCTCCTCTCCCGCAGCCCTGCTGCGCGACGCCGCCGCCATCATCGCTCCCGAAGCGCAGGGCAAGGGCCTGACCGTCACCGTCGAGGTCGAGGGCCGCGAGGGCCAGGATCCCGAGGCGCTGTTCTCCCTGGACGAGACGCGCCTGCGCCAGGTGCTGCTGAACCTGCTCAACAACGCCGTGAAGTTCACCACCCAGGGCGGCGTCACCGCCCGCCTGTCGGTCGGTCCCGATCCTGGCCTGCTGCGCTTTTCGGTGGCCGACACCGGCATCGGCATCGCGCCCGAGGTGCAGGCGCGGCTCTTTCAACGGTTCAGCCAGGGCGACAGCTCGATCAGCCGCGCCTATGGCGGTACGGGCCTGGGGCTGGCGATCAGCAAGGCGCTGGTCGGCCAGATGGGCGGGGCGATCTGGGTCGAGAGCGCGCTGGGCGTGGGGGCCGTCTTCCACATCGTCCTGGAGGCGCAGGCCGCCCAGGCCCCCGCGCCCGCGCCGGCCGCGGGCCCCGAACGGGCCGCCGCCGCCCGCGTGCTGCTGGTCGACGACCACCCGATGAACCGCGAGCTGGGCGATGCCTTGCTGACCCTGGCCGGCTGCCAGGTGTTCACCGCCGAGGACGGCTTCCAGGCCGTGGAGGCCGCCCGCACCGGCGGCTTCGACCTGATCCTGATGGACGTGCACATGCCGGGCATGGACGGCCTGGCCGCCGCCCGGGCCATCCGCGCCCTCGACGGACCGGTGGGCGACACGCCGATCCTGGCGCTGAGCGCCGACGTGCTGCCCGAGCAGGTGGCCCGCTGCCGCGCGGCGGGCATGGACGGCCACGTGGCCAAGCCGATCCGCCGCGACGAACTGCTGGCGGCGGTGTCGCGGGCGTTGAGCCAGCCGCCGGAGCGCGACCGAACGTCGCATGACGGCCCGACGCACGGAAAAAGCACAGCGCCTTAACCCTTTCTCGGGCCGGGCGTGGTGGTAGAGGGTTCCGGTCGCGACAGCGCCCGGATGGGGGACAAAGGGGCCTTGAGCGCACGAGCCGAACGACGGGACGAGCCTGCGGGCGTCCACCTGGCCGGCGTCCGCTGGGGACTGCTGGTGGCGCTGGTCTGCGCCTATGTCGGCTCGTTCCTGTTCAGCGACCTCCTGACCCGCGACAGCAACGGCATGCCCTCGCTGTGGCCGATGAACGCCATACTGGCGGCCGGCCTGCTGCGCATGGACCCGCTGGGCCGGCGGCTGCTGCTGGGCGTGGCCCTGGTCACCAACCTGGGTGTGCACGCCCTGGCCGGCGATCCGTGGACGGTCATCGCCGTCTACACCGCCTGCGACATGGCCGAGAGCCTGGCGGCCGCGGCCCTGACCCGGCGGCTGCGCGGGCCGCGCCCGGCGATCCGCAGCGTGCGCCACGCGCTGGTGCTGGTGGCGGCCATGCTGCCGATCACGGTCACCATCGCCGCCCTGGGATCCAGCGTGGCGGCCCCGGCGGCCGGCGCCGACCTGTGGCCGTTCTTCACCGCCTGGGCGGCCTGCAACAGCATGGGCATGATCATCGCCCTGCCCGCGGCCCTGGTGATCCTCGACCCGACCAACGAGGAGGCCTTCCAGCGGCCGCTGCCGATCCAGGCGGGGCTCTACGCCCTGGTCGCGGCGGCGACGGCCTTCGCCTTCCTCAAGCCCAGCACGCCGATGCCGTTCCTGATCTTCCCGGCGGCGATGCTGGCGGCCTTCCAGCTGGGGCCGCGCGGCGCGGCCTGGAGCGCGGTGATCGTCATCGCCATCACCGCCCCGATGACCGTGGCCGGCGAGGGCATCGCGCGGCTGGCCCCGCGCTGGGCCGAGATCGAGCGCATCCGCATGGTGCAGGCCTTCGTCACCACGATCTTCTTCACCTGCCTGGCGGCGGCCCTGTCGCTGTACAAGGAACAAAGGCTCAAGGGGCTGATGGCCCGGCGCAGCGCCGCCGCCCGCGCCGCCCGCGCCCGCGCCCAGGCCGCCGGCCGGGCCCGCACCGACTTCCTGGCCACGATGAGCCACGAGATCCGCACGCCGCTCAACAGCGTGCTGGGCTTCGCCAACCTGCTGGCCGAGACCGAGGACGGCCTCAGCCCGGCCGGCCGCCGCAAGCTGGAGCTGATCGCCCAGGCCGGCGGCTCGCTGGCCACCATCGTCGACGACATCCTCGACTTCTCGCGGCTGGAGGCCGGGCGCGTGGAGCTGCGGCCCGAGGCCGTCGACCCGGCCGCCCTGCTGGCCGACGCCGCCTCGATCATCGCGCTGGACGCCCAAACCAAGGGCCTGTCGCTGGCGGTCGAGGCCGACCTGCCGGCGGGCTTCGACTACGCCCTCGATCCGGCCCGCCTGCGCCAGGTGCTGCTGAACCTGCTCAACAACGCCGTGAAGTTCACCGCCGCGGGCGCGGTGCGGGCCAGCGTGCGGCTTGAGACCACCTATCCCGGCGGCCCCGAACGCCTGCGCTTCACCGTCGCCGACACCGGCATCGGCATCGCGCCCGAGGTGCAGGGACGGCTGTTCCAGCGCTTCTCCCAGGCCGACGGCTCGATCAGCCGCGCGTTCGGCGGCGCGGGGCTGGGCCTGGCGATCAGCAAGACCCTGGTCACCCGCATGGGCGGCGAGATCGGCGTCGACAGCGCGCCGGGCCAGGGCGCGACCTTCTGGTTCACCACCCCGGCCGAGCCGGTCTGCGCCGCCGACGGCCCCGCCCCCGAGCAGGAGGCGGCCGCCCGCGTGCTGCTGGTCGACGACCATCCGATGAACCGCGAGCTGGGCGCGGCCATGCTGATCCTGGCCGGCTGCGCGGTCGAGACCGCCGAGGACGGCGACGAGGCCGTGCGCGCCGCCGCGGCCGGCGACTTCGACATCATCCTGATGGACATCCACATGCCGCGCATGGACGGCCTGGCCGCCGCCCGCGCCATCAAGGCCCTGCCCGGAGCGGCCGGCCGCGCGCCGATCATCGCCCTGTCGGCCGACGTCATGCCCCAGCAGATCGAGCGCTGCCGCCAGGCCGGCATGGTCGACCACGTCGCCAAGCCCATCCAGCGCGACGTGCTGATCGCCGCGCTGAACCGCTGGCTCGGAGCCGAGACCGAGGCGGCTTAGGACGGATCGACATTCATCCAACCGCGGCGCCCAATAGGCCGATTTTCCCCGCGAAGGCGGGGATCCAAGCTGACGTTCAGGCTTGGGCGCGGCCGTGGACTATCCGGCGACCTCGGCTTGGGTCCCCGCCTTCGCGGGGATGCTCGGTGAAAAATCGAGGCAAGCGATTGAATGTCGATCCGCCCTAGGGCCTCGTACGCCTCAGGCCCCCGCCTTCACCGAGCCACATCTCGACGACCCAAGGCTTGTCATCCCCGCCGCAGCGAAGCGGAGCGCCGGGATGACTGGCGTTTTCCCGGGCTCTCGCCCCCTTAGGAAGACACCGGCTCTTCCTGCGGCTCCAGCCACTCGGCGAGATAGGTGAAGCGCACCCGGTCGTTGATCGGCATCCGCTTGTGCAGGTCGATCAGCGCCTTGATCCGCTGCAGGGCCAGCCCCCCGAACATCCGCCGCTGGGTCTCCGAGCCGCTTTCCAGCGACCGCAGGATCAGCGCGTAGATGTGCTGGGTCTCGCGCAGCGGGCGGTTCTCGGCCTCCGCCTCGTCGATGATCGTCCGAAGGCGCCTCAGCACGTCGGCGCGATCGCTTTCCGGGACGGCCTGCAGGTGCGGCAGCGCCGCGGCGAAGATCCAGGCGCCGGCGAGGTTGGTCACCGCCTGGATCTCAAGCCCGAGATAAAGCTCGCGCATGGTCGCCCCGGGAGCGGCCGAACCCGAGAAGTTGTCTTCGAGCTCGCTCAGCGCGGTCACGCTCTCGCGCATGCCGACCAGGAAGTATTCGCGCTCCAGGTCGGGCGGCAGGTAGTTGGCCCCGCGCGCCGGCCGCTCGCGCCCTTCCAGGCCCAGCCGCGAGATGGCCTGCATCGAGACGGCCGAAAGATAGAGGGTGGCGCGCTCGATGCGGTCGCGCAGGTTCCGCCACTTGTCCTCGACGCCGTTCTTGCCGCGATAGGCGACGATGTTGCGTTCCAGCTGGCGCCGCGCCTTGGCGAACTCCCGGTCCGACCGCATCGAGAACCTCAGGCACAGCGCCCGCAGATAGCAGGCCTCGGCCGCCAGCGCCGGGGAAGCCTTCGGGTCGAGCTTGGCGACGGCCTGGCTCGCGAAGTCGGTCGCCGCGCTCCAGTCCTCGGCCGCCAGGAACAGGCAGGCGACCAGCATGGCGATGTTGGGCTGACCCGGATTGCTGGAGATCCGCGCGTCGGTGTCCTCGGGCAGGGTGCGCTTGGCGATCACCATGTCGACGAACTCGCCCACCGTGCGATGGTTTCCGATCAGGCCATCGAACACCTGCCGGCCGATCGGCTTGAACTGGGCCCGGCGCGACAGCGTCCGCCCCTCCGGATCGCGGTTGGCGATCGTGGCCGCCAGGGCGCTGTCGAGGACCACCGTCACGTGCTTCTGGCGCAACTGGTCCAGGGTCGTGCGCAGCGTCTCCACGCTGGTCTCGTAGTGCTCGGAGATGAACTCGTTGAGCCCCTTGAAGAGGACGCGGTCGGATTTCTCGAAATACTCGGCGTTCAGGAAGGTCGAGTTCTCCGAGAACGCCCGCCAGGCGTTCTGCAGCTCGTCCAGCGACGCCGTCGACGAACCGACCTCGATCCAGTCGAGGGCCGAGCTGAGCTTGCGGAAGATGCCTTCCAGGTCGCGCGTGTTGGCGTGGCGGTTGCGCGCATAGACCTCGCCCATCGACTTGATGTTCAGCAGGGGCGAGAAGTCGCGCGGCGTGCGTACGAAATAGGGAATGCCCTCGGACCGCAGTTCGGTGATGCGGGAAGCCACCGCGCGCAGGATCGTCGCGTCGGTGGTGACGAACAGGTAGATGGTCTTGCGATCGTCGAACAGCGCGTCGACGTCGTTGCGATAGAGATCCACCATCGTCGCGATGGCGCGCGCGTCCTGGCTGCGATTGATGTCGCGATTGGGCTGCGCCTGCCCCAGCGCCTGCACCCAGTCTTCGACGTCGATTTCGAGGGGACGTCCGGCTTCCCACCCCCACTGGACGTGGTGCAGCGGCGTCACGCTGGGCCGGTCGCCCTGCAAGGCCTGCAGCACCTCCTTGAAGTGGGTCTGCGTGTGCAGGGACCTGAGCCAGGCCTTCGGGATCAGTCTCTGCAGTTCCTGCAGCCGGTCCGCGGGCGAGGCGCCGCCGCTCGACAGGATGTCGCGAATGCGCCTGCGGGTCGCCGGGTCGTCGGGCAGCACGGCGGAAAGCCTGCGCTCGATGGCGTAGGACCGGTCGACGATCTCGGTGAAATGCTGGCTCGCCAGATAGGCCGGCTCGCCCCGCTGGCCGGGCAGGCGGCCGCTGAACATGTAGTCGGCGGTGAGGCGCTCCATGGCCTCCAGGAACGGGTCGTGCGTGTCGATGCCCAGCAGGCTGGCCAGATCCTCCATCTGGTTGGACTGGTCTTCCAGGTCGGCGTGGAACAGGAAGACGTTCGTGTCGAAGACGTAGCGGATGCGAACGTCGTCCTTCAGCAGGGCGCGACTGTCCCACTGGTTGCGGCGCAGCGAGCCGCGCAGGTTGGTCGCGGCGCGCTGGTAGTCGGCGAACGAGCGCGGATCGGGGCCGGTCATGGCAGGAGCTCCGCAACCTTCGCCTGGAAGGCTTCAATTTCCTTGGTAGCCGCCTCGAAGCTGGTCGGCGGCGGGGCCGCGGGCAGGCCCGAAAGGGCGAGCAGCACCTGCTGGAGCTCGTCCGCCGCCTCGCCCTGCCTGACGACCAGCCCGACCAACTGGTCCAGCGGACTGGCCAGGTCATCGCCGTACGCCTGGGCCCGTTCATGCCCCCGCACCATGCCGACGAGCTCCCGGTGGCGCCCGATGACGGCCGCGAGGCCGCTTTTGCGCTCGCGCAGCTTTTGCAGCAGCAGCCTGGTGGCGAAGTACGACCCCCAGCGCGGCTCGTTCTCGAAACGCTTGGCGGCCGTGCGCATCAGGCCGTCGCGCCGGTCCGACGACGCCATCGCCATGGTCACCTCGGCCATCGCATAGATCTCGTCGCGCAGGTCTTCGGAGTCCGGCGCCTGCTTCAGCGCCTGGATCGCCGGCGTCAGGCTGAACGCGAGCCGCCGGAAGATGTCGTTCTCCAGATCGAAGTTCAGCGGGCTGCCGGGCCGGATCAGGAACTCGTGGATCAGCCACCACAGCAGGGTGCGCTCGCGCCCCTTGTTCGGGCGGGGCCGCCGGCTGAGGCGGTCCAGCGCGAAGTGCACGGCCTGCTCGCGCTTGGAGGCGTGGACCTGCTGCAGCGCGGCCATCACTTCCCGCGCGGGGCGATCGGGATTGCCCAGCAACAGGGGGGCGAAGGCGGCGCGCAGGTCATCGATGCTGTCGCTGGCGTCGCGCCGCCGCAGCGCGTTCGACAGCCATTTGTCGAGGCTGGAGGAATAGCCCTTCTTCGACTGGCGCGGGGCGCCGGCGCGCAGTTCCTCCTTCAGCACCTCCAGGCCGATCAGCCGGGTCTCGTCGGGCGGCGTGCGCAACGGCAGGACGGCGAACCGGAAGCTGGGCGTGCGGCTGAAGCGCAGCCGAGCGCCGCGCGCCGTCCGCGACAGGCCGATGGCCCGCAGTTCGGCCCGCGACAGCGCCATCTCCGGCGCGTCGGCGGCGTAGCGCTTGACCAGCCAGCTGTTGTGCTGGGCCGCCGTCTCGGCGGTGAGCGGCTCCAGTTCGGCGTTCCACAGGACGGTGCGCAGCGGCGCGAACAGGCCGGTCGTTCCGCGCCAGCCGACCAGCATGCCGACGGGCGCGCCGCCTTGCGTGAACAGCACCGCCCCGGCGGCGGCCGGCGGCGACGCCAGCGGGCCGACGGGCTCGCACTCGATCACGTCGCCGTAGTCGCGCCGGTCGCCCGAGATGCTCAGGAAGCTGGCGCGACCGCCGATGGCGACGATCCGCCATTGGCTGGCGCTGTCGCCGATGACGAGGTCGAGGGTCTCGCCCAGCGCGTCGACGGGATGCTCGGCCTCGGCCGCTTCGCGCGCGCCCGGGATGGCTGGATCGACCAGCACGCTCTGGTCGACCCGGAAAAAGGCGACGAGACGGGAGATGCTGGGATGGCCCACGGCGTCGCGGAGGTCCGACGAAGCCTCGAAGACCTGCGGCTTGAGGGAAACGACATGACCGCCGACGCTGATGCGCGGCGACCCCGCGATCCCCACGCCGACGTGCGACACCGCGAACACCTCGCCGTGGCTGTCGCTGACCAGCAGGCCGGCCACGCCCAGGCGGTCACGATCGGACGCGTAAAGCGCCGCGCCCGAGGCGAGCGCGTTTTCATTGACGGAAGCGTCTCTCATAGCAGCGGCGCCGCCGGGGTGTCAGGAGCCGTGGAACGCTGGCGCAGTTTGACGGGAACGCCGAAGACGTGCCTGGGAAGATCGGCGATGTCGGCATGCGTCACCTCCGGCACGGAGATCACGTCATCGACCACGAAGCATGGCTCCGGATCACTCCCACCAACCTTGGTCACCGCGCCGAAGCGCTCGGACAGAAAACGATAGGCCAACGGCCACCGGATATTGGCGAAAGCTCCCGGCGTGCGGAAGCGGCAGGGGTACTCTGTGTTCGCGGGCACGAAGTACTTGTTCGGGAAGGAGCCTTCGCTGGCGAAATCTTCTGGCTCCTGCTGCTGTTGGCGGAGCGATTTCACCTCGTTCTTGGTCAGGAACCCGCCAAGCGCGTTGAGCGGACCATGCCGGACGATCACCTTGACCTTTCCAGGGACCGCCGTCTTTTTTCCCTTCTTCTTCAGATAGTAGGCGCCCTCGACACGCTCTAGAGAACCGTGCTCGAAGGTCAGCGCCTTGTGACTGAGCGCAAAGGCCAGAAGCAAGCGGTTGATCGGCGCGGCGCCCAACTCGTAGGGCGCGCTGAAACGCCCCAGAAGCCTGATCTTGTTGGGAAAGCCACCGCTCGCCTTCTTGATGAGAGCATGCTCGAGAAGGTCGCGGGCCGAACGATTCAGCTTCGGCAGCAACGCGGCATATCGCTCGGCGAACAGTTCGGCCCGGCGATTGACGTCGCTCTCCTTGCGGGCGTCGTCCTCAAGGGCCTGGAAAGCCTCGCGCGGGGAATAGGGTCCGCACTCCAGGGCGTCGATGACGTCGAGCGCGAAATCGCCCTTCTTGAAGCCGCCATAGACCAATCGCAGGCAATCGATCAGGCCGCCATCGCCGGCGCCGCTGATCAGGATCTCCTGCCCTTCCTGACCGGCGAGATTGACCAGCCGATCATCCTTCCAGTAGGGCCGTTGGCTCTCGTCGCCGAGGTTGTCCTCGACGCCGAAACCGATGGCCACCAGCACCAGGTCCGCCTCGATGGTCTCTTTTCGCGTCTCGTCGACGAGGCTCACTCGCTTTGAGACCGGGTCATAGGCCTGGAACTTCAGGTCGTACTCGAAGAGCGGGTCCGACTGCGTCAGATCCTTGATCTTCTTCGGCAGCCTGGGGTCACGCCGGACGACCTTGTCAGCGTTGTGATCCCACTGGTGACGGAAGGTCTCGATCACGTTGGGACAGTCCGACGAATACCAGTCGAAGAACGGCAGGCGCGTGGTGCGGTCGGCGTCGGTGTCCGGCCAGAAATTCACCGTCGGATGTATGTAGCGATGCGTGGAGCCTTCCTGCAGCGTCAGGACGGCGGAGTTGCGCTCGTACAGGCGCACCTTGTAGCCGCCGGACGACAGCGCGGCGAACGCCGTCATCCCGGCGACGCCCGCGCCGACGATGACGATGTCGGTCTCGCTGGAAATCTCCTTGAGCTCCATCAGCGAGCCCACGACGTTGAGCGCGCGCCTCTGCTGCGACTGGAAGCTCACCCGGCTGCCGAACGGGCCGATATAGTAGATCGGGCGCTTGTCCTTGGCCGGCTTGGCGTACTTCAGGTGAAGCAGCATCGCGCCCTTGTCCGGCACCCGCTCGGGCTCGTCGCTGCGCTTCTTCCGCCGATCACCGTTCTTGTCGCCGCCCCGGTCGTCGCCGCCGTCCGCGGCCCCTCGCCTCAAACCCATGCTTTCCCCCAAAAGCTTGAGCACAGGCTAAGTTAACTTTTGCGATTGTCTACGCCATAATTGCACCTTTACGTAGAGCTATCGGTTTCACCGCAAGCCGACAAAAGCGCGCAACCCAGGATTTCAACGCCAGGAAAACTCCCGCAGGTCGACTCAAAATCGTCCCGCTTGCGCGGGCGACATTCCTTGCCCGCCAAGGAAACCAGCCTCTTCGTCGGATAGTCGACACTACTGAAAGCCATTGCGGCAAAGCGTCACAGAAGGCATTGCTCCCGAAACTGAAACCGTTGTTCGGCGTAGAAGCCGTGGGGAACGGGATCAAGAATGACGCGAAGCGCCGCCCTACAGGAGACCCGCCGTCAGACGGTGCTGCTGCTCGTGCTGGCGGCCGCCTTCGTCGTGACGCAGCTGTTCAGCGACGGCCTGACGCGCGGACCGACGGGCGTGGCGGCCCTGTGGCCCGGCACGGCGCTGCTGGCGGTGGGCCTGATGGCGCTGGGCCCGCCCCGCCGCCTGATCCTGACCATCGTCATCGGCGTCCTGCATTTCGCCGTCTGCCTCGCCTTCGGCGACGGCCTGGACCGGGCCCTGGTGTTCACCGCGGTCAACCTGGTCGAGGCCTGGGGCGCGCGCGAGGCCGTGCGGCGGGCGTTCGGCGGGCCRCCCCGGGTGCGGACCATGCGCCACCTGGCGCTGCTGGTGACGGTGATCGCGCCGGTGGTGGCCGTGACCGCCGCCGTCGCCGCAGCCCTGCTGAGCCTGCTGGACGGCGCGCCGTTCATGGCCCTGTGGCGCGACTGGTTCGTCAGCGGGGCGCTGGGCATGGCCCTGATCGTGCCCTCGGTGCTGGTGCTGATCGATTCAGAACACAAGCGCACCTTCCACCGCTCGGCCGGCGAGCGCCTGGGCCTCTTCCTGCTGATGGCGGTGCTGACCGCGGCGGTGTTCCACGACACCCGCGCGCCCCTGCCCTTCGTGCTGTTCCCGGCCGCCATCCTGTGCGCTTTCCGCCTGGGACCGCGCGGGGCGGCCGAAGCGGCCCTGACCATCGCCGTCGTGTCGCTGCCGCTGGGGGTCTGGAACATCTTCCTGGGCCAGTTGCTGGCGCCGTGGAACCCGGCCCAGATGACCCGGCTGATCCAGTGCTTCGTCACCGTGGTGTTCGTCACCGCCCTGGCCGCGGGCCTGGCGCTGGCCCAGCAGGAACGGCTGCGGCGCCTGCTAGTGCGGCGCGAGCAGCTGACCCGCGCGGCCCGCGCCCGGGCGCTGGCCGCGGCCGAGGCCAAGACCGAGTTCCTGGCCACCATGAGCCACGAGATCCGCACGCCGCTGAACAGCATCCTCGGCTTCGCCCAGCTGCTGGCCAGCCGCGGCGACCTGCCCGCCGACGCCCATCGCCAGGTGGGCATGATCGACACCGCCGGCGCGGCCCTGCTGACCGTGGTCAGCGACATCCTCGACGTCTCGCGGGTGGATTCCGGCCAGGTGGAGCTGATGCTGCAGCCAGCCTCGGCCGAGGCGGTGCTGCATGACGCGGTCGGCATCGTCCGCCCCGAAGCCGAGGCCAAGCACCTGGCCATCGAGATCGACGTCATCGACCCGGTGGGCGGCCTGCACGACCTGGACGCCCTGCGCCTGCGCCAGGTGCTGCTGAACCTGCTCAACAACGCCGTGAAGTTCACCGAGCGCGGCAAGATCGTCGCCCGGCTGATCGTCGAGCCCGGCGAGGTCGAGGACCGCCTGCGCTTCGAGGTCGCCGACACCGGGGTGGGCGTGCCGATCGAGGACCAGGCGCGGCTGTTCCAGCGCTTCGTGCAGCTCGACAGCGGCGCCACCCGCGCCTATGGCGGCGCGGGGCTTGGCCTGGCGATCAGCAAGTCGCTGGTCGAGCTGATGGGCGGCCGGATCGGGGCCGACAGCGCGCCGGGACACGGCTCGTGCTTCTGGCTGGAGCTGCCGGCGGCCGAGGCCGAGCCCCTGGCCGCGCCCGTGCGCGAAGTCGCCCGCGACCCCAGGGCCGCCCGCATCCTCTTGGTCGACGACCATCCGATGAACCGCGAGATCGGGGTCGGTTTGCTGCGCCTGGCCGGCTGCCACGTCGAGACCGCCGAGAACGGCCGCCAGGCCCTGGCGGCGGCCGCGCGCGGCCATTTCGACATCATCCTGATGGACATCCACATGCCCGAGATGGACGGCCTGGCCGCCACCCGGGCCATCCGCGGCCTGGAAGGCGCGGCCGGCCGCGTGCCGATCATCGCCATGAGCGCCGACGCCCTGCCCCAGCAGGTGGAGCGCTGCTTCGCCGCCGGCATGGTCGACCACATCGCCAAGCCCGTGCAGCGCGAGGTGCTGTACGCCAAGGTCGGGCGCTGGCTGGAGGCGGGAGAGTAGGTCTGGTTAGGGCGGCTTCCTTTTCCCGTCCTTCCCGGCCTTGTGGCGGGAACCTCTCTGTCAGCCGCAGGTGCGGGTGGGGCGGCGTGCTCAGCACGCCGCTTGCGTCTCACATGCGAGCGGGACCAGGGATTCCCGCCACAAGGGCGGGAATGACGGGAGAATAGGTGGCCGGCCGCTCACACCTGACGCGGAACGGGCGTCCACTCGAAGGCGGCCGCGTACAGATCATCCCAAAGCGGATTGTCGCGCTCGATCAGATTGATCTTCCATTGGCGTGGCCAGCGCTTGATGGCGGTTTCGCGCTGGATGGCCTCGGTCATGATCGTATGGACCTCGTACCAGACAAGGCGGGTCAGTCCGTACTTGCGCGTGAAGGCCGATCCGACGCCGTCGCGATGCTGGACGATCCTGGTTTGGAACTGCGCGGTGACGCCCGTGTAGAGCGTGCGACGATAACCGTCGCTCATGATGTAGACGGCGATCCAGGCGGTGTTGAGATCCATGACGACGATCCTCGCCCCCGCAGCCGTAAGTTCTTATTTTGTTCACGTCATCTATTTTTCCTCCCGTCATTCCCGCCCTTGTGGCGGGAAACCCTGGTTCCACGCGCACGTGACGCGCCGGCGGACTGCTCGGCAGTCCGCTCCTGCAGCACTTGCAGCTGACAGAGGGGTTCCCGCCACAAGGGCGGGAATGACGGGAGATCAAGGAGGTCGGGGTTCTGTCGTCCCGCGTCGGCGCCGGACCATGCCGCTTCGAGACCTCGGATTCCGGATTGCCAAGCTTGGCGCCTTTGCCCGAGGTTGCGCACCTTGGGCCGCAACGAGGACGTCATGCTCCCGTACATCCTGGCGATCGCGCTCGTACATGCCGGCATCTACGGCCGCCGGCTGCTGGGCGGCCCCGCCTCGATCCTCAAGGACATCGGCTTTCTTTGCGTGACCGCCAGCCTGCTGGCGGGCGCCCTACTGGTGAACGCCGGCGCGAGCGTCGTCGTCGGGTTGCTCGCCTCGTTCGGCGGCGTGATCGGCGCGGCGATCGTCATCGCCAAGGGCCATGTGCGGGAAACCGGCGGCTAGGCTCGACCACGAGGACGGCAAAGACTGGAGATTGAGGTGGTCTGGATTCTGTCGGCCCGCTAACCTCCGCGCCGCATCGCACCCGGGGGATCCGCCATGACCTTTTCGCGCCGCGCCGTGACCGCCGCCGGCCTCGCCCTGCTGGCGAGCGCCTGTTCGCCGGCGAAGAAGGACGCCGCGCCGGGCCTGACCAAGCTGAAGCTGGCCACCGACTGGCGGGCGCAGGCCGAGCTGGGCGGCTACTACCAGGCGGTGGCGACGGGCGAGTTCCAAAAGCGCGGGCTGGACGTCTCCATCGTCCAGGGCGGGCCGGGCGTGAACGTGCCCCAGCTCTTGGCCACCGGCGCGGTGGACGTCGGCGTCGGCTCCAACAGCTTCATCGTGCTGAACCTCGCCAAGGAGGGCGTGCCGGTCAAAGCCGTCGCCGCCTACATGGACAAGGACCCGCAGGTGCTGATCGCTCACCCCGGCCAGGGCGTGAACAGTATCGCCGACATGAAGGGCAAGCCGATCCTGCTGTCGGACGCCTCGGTGACGGCCTTCTGGGTGTGGCTGAAGGCCAAGCACGGCTTCACCGACGCCCAGGTGCGCAAGTACAACTATTCGGTCGCCCCGTTCCTGGCCGACAAGAGCCTGATCCAGCAGGGCTACGCCACCTCCGAGCCGTACCTGATCGAGAAGGCGGGCGGGGAGAAGCCGGCGGTGTTCCTACTGGCCGACGACGGCTATCCGGCCTACGCGTCGTTCGCCCTGGTGACCGACAGGATGATCGCCGACAAGCCCGCCCAGGTGCAGGCGATCAGCGACGCCATCGCCGCCGGCTGGAAGAGCTATCTCTACGGCGACGCCAAACCCGGCGACGCCCTGATCCTCAAGGACAACCCCGAAATGACCCAGGACCTGCTCGACCAGGCCCGGGACAAGATGCGCGGCTACGGCATCGTGCCCAAGGACGGGATCGGCGCCATGACCGACGCGCGCTGGGCGCAGTTCTTCGACGTGGCCGCCGACCAGGGGGTCTATCCGAAGACCCTCGACTACAAGCAGGCCTACAGCCTGGCCTTCCTGCCGAAGTGATCCTGCTCCTCCCCCGCCTGCGGGGGAGGGGGACCCCGAAGGGGTGGAGGGGGCGACCGCCGCACATGCGTTCACCAGTCCTGACGCTGAAACGCGCCCGCCGCCTGCGCCGCGAGATGACCCTGCCCGAGGTCATGCTCTGGCAGAGATTGCGCGGCCGGAAGGGCGAAGGCCCGACCTTCCGTCGCCAGCACCCGGTCGGCGCCTACATCCTCGACTTCTACTGCCCGGCGGCGCGATTGGCGGTGGAGATCGACGGCGCGGGGCATGACACGGCCGACCAGGCGAGGCATGACGCGCGCAGGGACGCGTGGCTGGCGTCGCAAGGGATCGAGGTCATGCGCATCGTCGCCGGCGAGTTTCTTCGGGATCCGGACGAACTGACGCTGGGCGTATGGACGCTGGCGGCAGAGCGCGTGGGCGGGATGCGGCCTGGGTCTGAGCGGCGGTCGCCCCCTCCACCAGCTTCGCTGGTCCCCCTCCCCCGCTTCGCGAGGGAGGAG